>NZ_JBASOH010000125.1:0-21614 GCF_049658005.1 Azovibrio sp.
TTGGGCACGGTATCCGGGTCGATGCCATCGGCCTGATACTGGGCTTCTTTTTCCTTCAGCTCGCGCGCCACTTGCTCACGTTGGGCTTCGTTGTCGCTGTTGAGCGCGGCCTGCACCTTCTCGGCCAGCCGGTTTTGCAGGTAGTCGTTGATCTCGCCCGCGCGGGCATTGAGGATGCGATAGATGCCGAAGTCGAGTTCCGGGCGGTCGATCTGGAAAATCTCGCGCAGCTTGGCGACGAGCTCCTGGAATTTGGGATTCTGTTTGTTGGTCATGGTTTGCCCTGGTCTCGGGATTTCTGATTCTTCGAAGGATTTGCGTTTCAGATGACCTGCCAGCGGATGCTGAACAAGGTTTCGCTGGAGGTCTTTTCTTGCAGGCGCTGCTGGAGCGAGGCAATCAATTCGTCGCGCTTGGCGATGATCTCGTCTTCGACGGCGAAGATTTCCTGCCGCAAACGTCGTTGCTTGCGCTCTAGCTCAGACAGTTCGCGCTGGATGCCGTCCTGCTCCTGCAAGGTAACGGCCTTGCGGGCGTCGCGCTTCAATTGGGCGATGCGTGCCTTGGTGTTCTTCAGGGCTTCTTCGGCGGCCAGCAGCTTGTCGTCGGCCCAGCGTTCCAGCTTGTCCCGTTCTTCATTGAACAGGCGCTGGTTGGCTTCCAGCACCTGGGCAATGGTGGCTTTGAGCGCGCGCTGGCTGTTGGCCAGCAGGGCCTCGGGCACAGCGGTGTTCAAAGGAGTGGGTTTGCCTGCTGCTGGAATGGCCATCAGCTTTTCGCAGGTTTCCTGATCCAGTACCTGACCATCGTCAGTAAGACCGGAGAATAGCAGCGCCTCGGTGGTCTCGAAGGCGGTGACTTCCAGCCGGGCCAGCGTCAGCCAGCCGGACATGCCGCGCAGTTTCTCGATGACGGAGACGCGCGCGCCGTGTTTGCTGTAGTCGAACTTCAGGGTGGCGACAGGCGTTGCGGCATTCAGGCTGGTATCAATGCTCCACTCCCCCAGCGGGTGGCTGAGGCGGTAGGCGTGCGCCAGCATGTCCGGCTGCGCTTGGGTTTGGGTATTGGCGCGAATGAGCTGATAGCGGCCTGTAGCGATTCCGGTTGGCGGCGTGCTCAATGAGAACGCGTAGGACTGCTCGTCGAAGCGTGCACGGTCATTGAGCGCATGGCGAGTAACACCCCAGAACCAGCGTCCCAGCTTGTCAAGCCGCGCTTCAGCGTCCTGTAGGCGCAGCTTGAGGCGGTCGTGAACGTCTTCATCGAAGTTTTCCAGTAGCTGTGACTGGGTGTCTTTGATCCGGTCGGCAATGACTTCTTCCAGCTCCGTTTGGAGGGCATTGAAGGCGGCTTCGATCTGCTCGGGTTGACGACAGGTGTCGTAGATCTGGAGGATGCGTTTTTCAAAATCGAGGCCACCCTCGATGCGGCCCAGCACTTCATCGCTCGCGCCGAACACACCCGAGAACAGCTTGAATTTCTCGGTGAGCAGTTCCAGCACGCGCTGATCGGCCTGGTTGCGGGTGTTGAGGAAGTTGATGACCACCACATCGAAACGCTGACCGTAGCGGTGGCAGCGGCCAATGCGCTGCTCGACGCGCTGCGGGTTCCACGGCAGGTCGTAGTTGATGATCAGCGCGCAGAACTGCAGGTTGACGCCTTCGGCAGCCGCTTCGGTGGCGATCATGATTTCCGCGCCGGTGCCGTCGTCCTTGCGGAAGTGGTCGATCAGCGCGGTGCGGCGATCTACCTGCGGCGAGCCGGTGACGCGATCCGTGCCTTTGTACGCTTCCAGCCAGCGCTGGTAGATGGCGGTGGAGTCCTCGTGGGTGTTCGTGCCGCTGAACAACACCAATTTGCCCGCGTGACCGTTGGCTGAGAGGAAGCGGTGCAGGTACTCCTGCGTGCGCCTGGATTCCGTGAAGATGATGGCCTTACGTGGCGCCCGTAACTCGGTCATCTTGGCGAAGCCCAGGTTGAGCGCCTTGAGTAACGCCTGCGCCTTGGTGTCGGTTTTCAGGGCTTGGGCGGCATCGACGAATGCGGTCAGCTCCGCGATCTCTGTGGTGATGGCGGCACGGACTGCATGGGCATCTTTTGCAGCGCCCGGCTTACCTTCTTCGAGTGGCGCAGGCGTCGGGACTTCAGCGTTGTCTTCTGCCTCGCTGGCTTCCTCTTCCAGGCAGTCCTCTTCCAGGCAGTCCTGCTCCAGGTCGTCCTCGGCAATGAGTTGTTCGACCAGCTGGCTGCCATCGTCTTCCGCTTTGTCTGCTGTGAGCAAGCCCTGCAGGCGCTCGCGGATGGTGACCAAGGTGGCAGCGACGGCGTGCGAGCTGGAGGCCAGTAGCTTGCGCAAGATCAGTGCTGTGAGGTGGCGCTGCTGCTTGGGCAGGGCGAAGGAGTCTTCCTTTTGCAGAAAGGCCGAGATGCGCTCGTACAGCGCCTGCTCGTCGTCGGTGGGGTTGAACGGCTGAGTGAGGGCCTTGCGCTCGGTGTACTTGATGTACTCCAGCACGTCACGGCGCAGTGTGCGTTTGGCGAAGCTGGCAAGACGCTCACGCAGTTCGTCAAGACCCGCCCCGCTGTTCATGAACTGCTTGCGGAAGGCAGCTTCGTCGCCGAACAGGTGCTCGTCGATCAATGTGGACAGGCCATACAGCTCCATCAGCGAGTTCTGCAGCGGCGTGGCGGTGAGCAGCAGCTTCTTGCGGCCTTGCAGTGCGCGCTTGAGCGCCTGCCCGGTACGGTTGCTGGCGCGGTGTGCGTTGCGCAGCTTGTGCGCTTCGTCAATGACCACGACATCCCAGGGCACGGCGCGCAGCTCAGCTTCCAGCTTGGCTGCAAACTGGTAGGACATGATGACGACCGCCTTGCCAACCTGCCGTTGCAGGGTGGCGAGGATGTCGCCAGCGGATTTCTTGCGCAGGGAGACTGCATCCACCACGGTGGTGGGCACGGCGAACTTGTCCTGAAGCTCCTGCGCCCACTGCTTGCGTAGGCTGGCCGGGCAGATCACCAACAAGCGTCGGCGGCGTTCGGCCCAGTACTGGCAAACCACCAGCGCGGCTTCGATGGTCTTGCCGAGGCCCACTTCGTCGGCCAGCAGCACACCTTCCTGCAACGGATTTCGAAGGGCGAACAGCGCCGCCTCGATCTGGTGCGGATTCAGATCAACACTGGCATCGAACAGGGACTGCGACAGGCGATCCACGCCGTCGGCCGCGTGTCGCCGTGTCAGCTCGTGGGCGTAGTACTTGGCGTGATAGGCGGAGATCAATCTGTGCCCTCCGCCTTCTTCGACTGGGCCGCGATCCAGCCGTCGATGTCCGCCGTCCTGAAACGCCACATCCCGCCGACCTTGAAGGCCGGTATCTTCTTGGCCGCCGCGAGCCGGTAAATCGTCCGCTCCGTGACCTTCAGGTACTCGGCGACTTCCTTGATCGTCAGGATTCCGCTTTCGCTGGTGTTTTGGGGCATGGAATGCGGCCAGTCGAATGTTGGGTAAAAAGGGCAGAATAGTGCAAGATCTTCTAGCAGCCTGTCGGGCTTACGAAACCATGGTCACGAAGCTACCGGGCTTACCGCTTGGTCGGTTTGCCTTTACTTGGTAGCGATGGCCGTTGAATTTGAAGTCGTAACCCTTTTGAACGGAAGTCATGCCTTGCATGGCAATTGTATATTCTTCAAGCGAACAGCCGAGGAGTAGTGCTGCATCAAGCTCTGATAACGCAGATGTAATTAAGGATGCATTGCCAAAGGATTTCTCCCTGGCAAGCACCGTTTCCACAAGGCGATTACGAAGAGTTTTCATGAGATTGCAATCAGGACTCTGCCGAGTACATCAACTGTCGCTGGTGCTTCAAAGCCAGCAGCACAACCTCAGCGTCGGAATGAGCGTAAAGGACGATGAATTGCTGGCCGACGACGGACTCGCGCAGTGAAGGCAACCCGGCCTGCTCAGCCAGTTGCTGAACAGCGTCGGCCTTCAGCATAGCTTGTGCAGATTTTGCAGATAGAAACCGCGCGGGCCGACCGCTGGCTGGCGACCACGCCAAGATGGCGATCATCTCCCGGATGTCAGCCTTCAGCTTGCTCTGCCGTGAATCCGCGCTGTCCGCATCCTGAACCAGAAAGAACTGGTGAGCGGCATCCAGGTTGGCAAGGAAATTCGGTGCGGCTTCGACCTTGGCGTTCAGGGGTAACGCCATGACTTCAGGACAACGCCTTCATAAGATCTACGTTCGATACGCGATGCCCGGCCAAAACCTCACGCAGACTTGCTTCAGCTTCAGTCAGTAACACGAGGCTTGCATGTTCAGCCTCCAGGGCATGGTAGTAGTCCAGGCGTTTTGCATCAACCAAGGCAACGTAAGCAGCGCCGTTCTTGGTCAGCAGCTTTTCAGCGCCGGACACCACATCGTCAGCAAGCTCAGTCAGGCGAGCGCGAGCCTCGCTGATCGGCACTACATCTTGGGCAGTGAAGTTCATGGCAAAATCCTTTAACACAAACGTTAACATTTAGTGTATCAGATGCCGATGGTGTTGCACGACTTGACGAGTTGCTGGAGAGCGTACGTGACATGGGGCGCCATATGCGTGGCGAGGCTGTCACGGGGGCAAGGGTACGCGAGTTTCCCGAGCCGGACGTCAAGGCCATCCGGGAACGCACCGGTTTGAGCCAGACCCGCTTTGCTTACCTGATCGGGGTCAAGCCCAAGACCCTGCAGAACCAGGAGCAGCACCGGGTTCGCCCGGCAGGTCCGGCGCGGGCGCTGCTGAAGATCGTCGAGGCCAACCCCAACGCCTTGTCGGTGCTTCACGCCTGACCCGGCAGGAGCGATGCCTGGCCGCTGACCCGCCGGGTTTGCGTCCCGCCGAGTCCTTGGGATTGGGGAACCGGCGGACGTTTCCCCTACGCTGCGGTCACCTGCCGGGAGGGCGGTGGCCGCTTTTTGCGGTCAGTCGCTCAGGCCGGCGGATGCGTCTTCAGCCAATTTTTCAAGGCCGCGTTCATCCGCGTCTGCCAGCCCTCGCCGGTTGCCTTGAAGGCCTCGACCACGTCCGCGTCGTAGCGCACGGTCGATGCCAGCTTACGGTTAGCAGCCTTGAGCCGGCCACGGCGAACTCAAGCCAAACCTGCAAAGTGCGAGCAGGGCAGCATCCAGCGGCCGGGTTGGCCGGGCAGTTCGATAAAACCGAAGTGCAGGTAGAACGCGGCCGCGTTGGGGGATTTGGCATCCACCACGATGGCAGCAACCGCCAGCGTTTCACTGGCGGCAGTAACGCGCTTGCACGCATCCACCAGCAAGATCGAGCCCAGGCCCTTTCCTTGCCCGTTTCCCTGCCCCTGCTGATTTACGGCCAATCGGCCGAGCAACGCGACCGGCACCGGGTAGCGCGGTAATTTCTTGCGCCACGCCTCGGGCCGCGTCTCGGCAGCGATGCTAGCTGCGCTGAGCGTGTAGCGGAAAAACAACAGGTGTGGACCAGCGCCATCAGTTTTGCCGAAATCGCGCTTGGGCTGGCGCTGATGCCAACGGGGAAGCGCCAGGTGGGGCTGGCAGGGGCGGCACAAGCAATGTTCGAAGAGGAGTTCGAGGGGCGCTGTCTGCCATTCGATGAGCGTGCGGCACTCCACTACGCCGCTATCGTCGCGCAACGCACGCGTGCCGGTCGCCCCATCCGTAGCGAAGATGCCCAGATCGCTGCCATCGCGCTCACGCACGATCTGACCCTGGCCACACGTCATGTGTCCGACTTTGAAGGGATTGACGGCTTGCGGATCGCCAACCCGTGGCTGACAAGCTCATGAACCTCCTCTTCATCCACCAGAACTTCCCCGGCCAGTTCAAGTTCCTGGCCCCGGCCTTGGTGCAGCACGGCCATAACGATTTTCCACCTCATCAGGCTTCCACCCCGCACAGGGCGAGCAGGGCTTGCAGGCCCTGGCTCAGGTGCCGGTCGCGGTGCACGAGGATCAGGAATTCCCGGCTCAGGTCGAGAAAGGGGGTGTGCACCGGCAGGAGCGTCGCCTGGTCGAAGGATTCCTGCAGTTCCAGGCGGGAGAGGCAGCCCAGGCCGAGGCCCCGCCGCACGCACTGGCGGATGGCTTCCGGCTGCTCCAGTTCCAGGGCGAGGCGCGGGCTCAGGGTGGCGTTGGCCATGGCCCGCTCGAATACTTCCCGGGTCCCCGAGCCCCGCTCCCGCAGCACCCAGCGGGCATCGGCCAGTTCCTCCTGGGTGACGATGCGGCCGGCGAGCGGATGGCCGGGGCCGGCGAACACCACCAGCGGGTCCGGCTGCCAGGGCAGGCGCCGGATCGCCGCCTCCTGCACCGGCCCCTCCACGAAACCGAGGTCGATGCGAAACGCCAGCAGCTCGGCGACCACCTGAGCGGTGTTGTGTAGTGCAAGGCCCAGGCGGCTGCCGGGATGCCGCTCTGCCATCCCGGCGAGCAGATCCGGCAGCAGATGGTTGCCGATGGTGAGGCTCGCCCCCAGTTTCAGGTCGAAGGCGGCGCCGCCGCTCAAGGCTTCCGCTTCCAGGTCCCGCACCCGGTCGAGGATTTCCAGGGCCCGGGGTAAAAGCCGCCGGCCCTGCTCGTTGAGGAGCAGTTGCCGGCCCACCCGGTCGAACAGCTGCCCATCGAGCTGCCGTTCCAGTTCGGCAAGGGCCATGCTGGCCGCTGCCTGGCTGAGGGCAACCGTAGCGGCGGCGCGGGTGACCTGGCCGTGGCTGGCGACGGCGGCAAAGACTTCCAGTTGGCGCAGGGTGATTTTCATGGCGCAGTCGGGAAAACCCGGACTTTTCCGCAGCGGGAGGAAACGGCACCGGCCCGGCGGCAGAACAAGCCCGGCCCTCTTTCGCGATGATGGCAAACCCCCATCGGCTCGCTCCTGCAAATCCGCTGACACGGGCCGCTTGCCGCTGGGGCCCATGGCGTTGACGGCCGAAAACACGGATAGAGACTTACGGCGCAAGGGAGTGCAATATCCCAGGCTCTCCTCGTCGAGGTGTTGCACCTGGAGTTTGAGTCGGCCAGGTCAATACACACTATCGTGGTCACCCACGTTGATGGGGATGATGCGCTGATCCTGAATCAGCAACTCCAGGGTGATGCGATAGGAGAGATCGATGGCCACCGAATGCACGCCTTGCAGCTTGCCGCTCAGCGCATGCAGGCGCAGGGAAGGGTGGAAGGGGTTGGCCTGCAGCAGGGCCAGGGTTTTGAGGTAATGCTGGCGTAACTCGGGATGCTTTTTCAGCCAGCGGGCCGCACGGCGGTTGTAAGCCTCGGTAAAGCAGAGCGTGTAGCTCATGCCAGCTGGTCGAGCCGGGCCAGGTGCTGTTCTGCCGATTCCTCGATAAAACGCCCGGCCGCCAGGTCAGCGCGGGTTTCCGCCAGCGCGGCATCGAGTTCGCATTCGCGCAGGTACTGGTAGTGGGCGAAATCCATCACCACGAATCGATCCTTGCCGCGCACCGACACGATCGCCTCCGATGACTGGCTCAAGGCCGCCTCGATGGCGGCGACTCCCTTGATTTTGAGATCGTTGGCCGTGATGTGTGACATATGGGCACCTCGTGAATAAAGCGGTTGTGCGTGCTTTATATCACACGGTTCACCGCACTTCCATGACTTACGCCGGATCGCCGCCGCCCGCAGCGGGAGGAAGCGGCTTTGGCCCGGCGGCAGAACAAGCCCGGCCCTGTTTGGGGCTTACCCGCCTTGCCCGAGCACGGCAAGTGCGGGCGGCTTTGGCCCCCGTTTTTCCGGTCCCCTTACGTTCGGTCCCCTTGCGTTCGGCCAAGGCGCTCCGGATCAAGAGGAGGGCATTACATCAGAAAAACCGATTCATTAAATAAAAAAAATCAGTTTTACCTATTCGATGCGACTCCTTAAGGTAGCGTCCATTCCGGTAACGTCCTTCCCGGTAGTGTCCTTCCCGGTAGTGTCCTTCCCGGTAGCGCCCATCCCGGTAACGCCCATCCGGTAACGCCTATCCGGTAACGCCTATCCGGTAACGCCCATCCGGTAACGCCTATCCGGTAACGCCCATCGGGTGACACTCATCCGCGGGGCCTCGCCGGGTAACGCCCGCTTTCTTTCTGGAGTCTTTTCATGCCCGTCTTGCGCACGCTCCGGCAACTTGCGCCCGGCCTTGCCCTGGTCCTTGCCATCGGTCTTGGGGCGACCTTGCTTGCCACGGCGGCCAAGCTCGAACGGCTGGGATTTGGCCCCTTGAGCCTGGCGATCCTGCTCGGGGCGCTTTTGGGCAACCTGTTTTCCTGCCTGCACGCCCCGGCCCAGCAGCCTGGCCTGGCCTTCGCCCAGCGCCGTTTCCTGCGCCTCGGGGTGGCTTTGTTTGGCTTCAACCTCAGCCTTCAGCAGCTCCTGGAGGTGGGAAGGAACGGCCTTCTCGCGGATCTGTTCATGGTCGGCAGCACCCTGGGGCTGGGCTATTTCCTCGGCACCCGCTGGCTCGGCCTGGATCGCGAGAGCGCCCTGCTCACCAGCGCCGGCAGTGCCATCTGCGGCGCCGCGGCGGTGGTGGCGACCGTGCCGGTGCTGCGACTCGATACCGCCAAGGCGGCCGAGCAAACCGCCGCCGCCATTGCCACCGTGGTGTTGTTCGGCACCCTGGCCATGCTGCTCTACCCGCTGCTCGCCCACTGGGTCTGGCAGGATCACCCGGGCTTTGGCATCTACGTCGGTTCGACGGTGCATGAAGTGGCGCAGGTGGTGGCAATCGGCCACTCGCTTGGGGATGCGGTGGCAAGAGAGGCCATGATCGTGAAGATGCTGCGCGTGCTGCTGCTCGTTCCCTTTCTGCTCTCGTTGAGCGCCCTCTTGGGCGGCAAGGGGAAAAATGCCGGCCGGCCGGCAATCGCCATGCCCTGGTTTGCCCTGGGCTTCATCGCTTGCGCCGGGCTCAACTCCCTCGCCCTCTTGCCGCCTTCCGGGGTGGAGCTTTTGCGACGGCTGGCCGCCCTCCTCCTCACCGGCGCCATGGCGGCCCTGGGGCTCGAGACCACCTGGGTGCGGATGCGCCGGGCCGGGCCCCGGCCGCTGCTCCTGGGGGCCTTGCTGTTTTTGCATCTGGTCGTGCTGGGCGGGCTCTGCAACTGGTGGCTGGCGGCCTGACGGCAGATCAGCGCTCCCGGGCGGCCTCGGCCAGGTTGGCTGCCCGCTGCAGGCATTGCTGGTAACGGCCATCCACCTTTTCCGCGAACCAGGCGGTGCTCAGCTTGCCATGGATCTTCGGGCTCTGCAGCCGGATGCGGGGCAGGATTTCCCGGGGCAGATGCCGGCCGGCGGCTCCGTCGGCCATGGCCATGACCTTCTGGTAGAGCGGGCTGCGGCCGAAGGCCTCGCTCTTTTCCAGCTTCAGGCTGGCGAGGATCTCCCCGTCGCTCAGACCCAGGCGGCGGGACAGTTTGCGGGCGGCCTGCCAGGTGGCGCTGGGCTGGCCGCCGTAATCGAGCAGATCCCCGTCCAGGTCCATCTCCACCCGGGCCAGCTGCGCCAGGGCCTGCTGGAAGGCGGCGTTGCGGCTGCTGTAGCGCCCGGCGTTGAAGTCGGCGAAACGGTAGCGGGCTTCCTGATAAATGGCCGGGTAGTCGAGCAGGTGGGCAATGCCGAAATACAGGCCGCCCTTGCGGCTGAACACGGCGCTGCGCACATCCCCTCCGGCCTCCCGCACCAGGGCGGCGGCATGGGCGTTGTCCCGAGCGTGCTCCCGGGCAAAGGCGACGCTGACCTGCATGGGCCCCCCGGTGCGCACCGGGTTGTAGCCGCTCAGGAGCTGCCGGCCAAAGAGCAGGCCTTCGATGATGTCGCCGTAGAGCAGGCTCATCTGCTTTTCCGTGCGCAGGCTGTCGATGCGCTGGCGGTAGCTGCGGCCGTTGGGCGAGGTCCGGTCCAGGGCCGCATCCAGGGCCAGCCGGGGAATGTGGTAGCGCTGCCGGCGGGTTTCGATTTCCTTCCAGGCGATGGCGGCCAGGCCCGGCACCACCGGATCGGCCTGAAAGCTGGAGACCTGTTCGGTCACCGCCATGGCGGCGCAGTAGTTCTCCTTGTTGCCCGGCAGGCCCAGAGCCTCCACGGCGGCGGCGATATCCTTCGCCCAGCCGGCCCGGTCCCGCACCGAAGGCGGCAGCAGGGCTTCCGCCAGGGCGCGTCCGTGCAGGGCAGGGGAAGGAGGAATGAGAGGCGGCGCGGGCAGCGGTGTCAGGACCTGAACCGGGGGCGGCAGTTCCGGCAGGGGCTGCTGAGTCACTCCGGGCTGGATCACCGGCATGCTCGCCGCCCCGGAAGGCCCGGCCGGCAGTTCCTGGCGGCGCTCCAGCGGCGCCGATTCCAGGGCTGATTCCTGGGCTGATTCCTGGGCTGATTCCTGGGCTGATTCCTGGGCCGATTCCTGCAGGGTGCCGCAGCCCCCCAGCAGGATGCAGGAGAGAAACACCCCGGGCCCCAGCCCATGCCGGCGCCGCATCACGACTCCGGCCCCGACTCCGGCCACGACTCCAGCCCCGGCATTGATCTGCGCGTCAAAGCCCCGATGTGGCTTCGGGCGTCGATGATTTCATCCCGGGCCTCGCCAGCCCGGGGCCGGGGCGCTTCGACCACCGGGACGGTGGCCGGGGGCGGCGGCACTTCCTGCTGGCAAGGGTCCGGATGAGCCGCCGGTGCTGCGCCGCCCCCCGACAAGCACGGGAAGAAGCCGATTGCCATCAGCCCACCCAGCGCCGGGCGTTGCGGAACATGCGCAGCCAGGGGCTGTCGCCCTCGCCTTGCCGCCATGCCTTGGGGTGCCAGGACATCTGCACGCTGCGAAACACCCGCTCCGGGTGCGGCATCATGATGGTGAAGCGGCCGTCGGCCGTGGTAAAGCCGGTCAATCCCCCCGGAGAACCATTGGGGTTGAGCGGATAGGTCTCGGTCGGCTGGCCGCGGTGATCGACGTAACGGAGCGTTGCGGCCACGGCTTTCGGAGCGGAGTCCTCGAACACTGCCCGGCCTTCACCGTGGGAGACCACGATGGGCAGCACCGAGCCGGCCATGCCCTGAAAGAAGAGCGAGGGCGAATCCAGCACTTCCACCTGCACGAAGCGGGCCTCGAACTGCTCCACCCGGTTGCGGCGAAAGGCCGGCCAGGCAGAAGCGCCGGGGATCAGTTCCTTCAAGGCGCTCAGCATCTGGCAGCCGTTACAGACCCCCAGGGCGAAGCGGTCGGGCCGGGCAAAGAAGGCGGAGAAGGCATCGCGGCAGCGCTCGTTCATGAGGATGGTGCGGGCCCAGCCTTGGCCGGCGCCGAGCACGTCCCCGTAAGAAAAGCCGCCGCAGGCGACGAGGCCCTTGAAGTCTTCGAGGCATTTCCGCCCGGCGAGGAGGTCGCTCATGTGCACATCGACCGACTCGAAGCCGGCCCGGTCGAAGGCGGCGGCCATTTCGTAGTGGCTGTTCACCCCCTGTTCGCGCAGGATGGCGATTCTGGGCCTGGCGCCGAGCGCCAGATAGACCGGGGTGAAGTCGTCGGCCGGGTCGAAAGTGAGTTTCGGGGACAGGCCAGGGTCTTCCTTGTCGAGAAGGCGGTCGTATTCCTCCTGGGCGCATTCCGGGTTGTCGCGCAGGCTCTGCATGCGAAAGCTGGTCTCGGACCAGGCCCGGTGCAGGTCGATGCGGCTTTCGCACAGCACCTTCCGGGCATTCCGGACCACGCGGATTTCGTCGCGGTCATTGGGATAGCCGACGAAGAAGTAGGGCACGCCCAGGGCGCGCAGCACCGGGGTGACTTGTTCCCGGTCGGCGCGGCGGATCTGGATCAGGGCGCCCACTTCCTCGTTGAAGAGGGCGCGCACCAGGGTTTCCTGGCTGCGGCCGGCAAGGAGATCGGGACGCTTCTCGGCGCCGTCGATGTCGAGGGTCTGCGCATCGAAGCAGAGGCCGTCCATGTCCAGGGTGACGCCGACATGCGCGGCGAAGGCCATTTCCGCGGCCGCCACGAAAAGGCCGCCGTCGGAGCGGTCGTGGTAGGCGAGGATCAGGCCCTTTTGCTTGAGTTGCTGGACGGCATCGAACAGGGCCTTGAGTCGGGCGGGCTCCTCCACGTCCGGGGCATCCTCGCCGGTGGCGTTGTACACCTGGGCGAGGGCCGAGCCACCCAGGCGGTTTTTGCCGAGGTCGAGCAGCAAGAGCTCGGTTTCGCCCTGATCCCGTTGCAATTCGGGGGTCAGGGTGTTCCTCACATCGGCCACCGGGGCAAAGGCGGTGACGATCAGGGAGAGGGGCGAGACCACCTGGCGCTGCTGGCCGCCCGCTTCCCAGGCGGTGCGCATCGAGAGGGAGTCCTTACCGACCGGAATCGCCAGGCCGAGCTCTTGGCAAAACCGGGAAACGCCCTCCACCGTGTCATAGAGCCGGGCATCCTCGCCGGCAAAGCCGCAGGCGGCCATCCAGTTGGCGGAGAGCTTGACCTGGCCGAGCGCACCGATGTCGGCGGCGGCGAGGTTGGTGAGGGCCTCGGCAATCGCCATGCGGCCGGAAGCCGGGGCATCGAGCACGGCCACCGGGGCGCGCTCGCCCATGGCGAAGGCTTCGCCCCGATAGCCCTGGTAGCCCATGCAGGTCACGGCGACGTCCGCCACCGGCACCTGCCAGGGGCCCACCATCTGGTCGCGGGCGGTCATGCCGCCCACGGAACGGTCGCCGATGCTGATCAAAAAGGTCTTGTCGGCGATGCCAGGCAGCTTCAGGAGCCGGTAGGCGGCCTCCTTCAGGTCGATGGAGTCCGGGTCGAAGGGCAGGAATCCGGCGCCCTGGCGGCGCACGTCCCGGGTCATGCGCGGCGGCTTGCCGAGCAGGGCGTCCATGGACATGTCCACCGGCTTGTTGCCGAAGTAGCGGTCGGCCACGGTCAGATGGCCGTCGGCGGTGGTCTCGCCCACCACCGCACAGGGGCAGCGCTCCCGCTCGCAAAATGCGGTGAAGTCGGCAAGGCGGGCCGGGGGAATGGCCAGCACATAGCGTTCCTGGGCTTCGTTGCACCAGATTTCGGCGGGGCTCATGCCCGGCTCTTCGATGGGCACCTGGCGAAGCTCGAACCGGGCGCCGGCCTTGCCCGAGTGGGCCAGTTCCGGGAAGGCATTGGAGATGCCGCCCGCCCCCACGTCGTGGATGGAGAGGATGGGATTGTCCTTGCCCATCTGCCAGCAGCGGTCGATCACTTCCTGGGCCCGGCGCTGGATTTCCGGATTGCCGCGCTGCACCGAGGCGAAGTCCAGGTCTTCCGTGTTGACCCCGGCGCTCATGGAGGAAGCGGCGCCGCCGCCGAGGCCGATCAGCATGCCGGGACCGCCGAGCTGCACGAGCAGGGTGCCGGGCGGAAAGAGGGCTTCCTTGAAGGATTGTTCCGCCTGGATGTTGCCCAGGCCGCCGGCGATCATGATCGGCTTATGGTAGCCGCGCACGATGTGGTCGACAGGCTGCTCGTAGGCGCGGAAATAGCCGGTCAGGTTGGGCCGGCCGAATTCATTGTTGAAGGCGGCGGCGCCGATCGGGCCTTCGATCATGATCTCCAGGGCCGAGGCGATGCGGCCGGGGCGGCCCGCGTCGGTCTCCCAGGGCTGCACGGCTTCGGGAATGTTCAGGTTGGAAACCGAGAAACCGCAGAGGCCGGCCTTGGGCCTGGAACCCTTGCCGGTGGCGCCCTCGTCGCGAATCTCGCCGCCCGAGCCGGTGGCGGCGCCAGGAAAGGGGGAAATGGCGGTGGGGTGGTTGTGGGTTTCCACCTTGGCCAGGATGTGGGTCAGCTCCTCCTGGTAGCCGTAGCGGCCCTGGGCATCCGGGTAAAAGCGGGGAATGGTGGCCCCGGCGAGGATCGCGGCATTGTCGGCATAGGCCATCACCGTGCCTTCGGGATGAGCCGCATGGGTGTCGCGGATCATGCCAAACAGGGTCTTCTCCTTGACTTCCCCATCGACCACCCAGGAGGCGTTGAAGATCTTGTGGCGGCAATGCTCGGAGTTGGCCTGGGCAAACATCATCAGTTCCACGTCGGTGGGATTGCGGCCCACGTCGGTGAAGATCTGCAGCAGGTAGTCGATCTCGTCGTCCGAGAGGGCCAGGCCCAGGCTTTGGTTCGCTGCCTCCAGCGCCGGCCGGCCGCCCGCCAGGAGGTCCACGGTGGTGAGCGGCTGGGGCAAAAAATGCTGGAACAAGGCGCTGGCGGCCTCGAAGGAATCCAGCACCGATTCGGTCATGCGGTCGTGGATCAGGGCCGCGACGGCCTGCCGCTGCTCCACATTCAGGGTTTTGCCACCTTCTTTGCCACCCTCTTTGCCACCCTTCAAGGCCAGGCGGAAAGCCACGCCCCGCTCGATCCGTTCGATGCCGGCGAGGCCACAGTTATGGGCGATGTCGGTGGCCTTGGAAGACCAGGGAGAAAGAGTGCCGATGCGGGGCACCACGAAAAAGAGTTCGCCCTCGTCCGCCCCGGCAGGCTGTTCTTCCAGCAGCTGAGCGAGCTGGGCCCGTTCCTTTTCCGGCAGCGGCGCTTTCAGGGCAACCACATGCCAGTACTCGGCCGTGACGCTGGCCAGCTCCGGCAGGCTGACGGCCAGGCGGGCCTCCAGGCGCTGCAGGCGGAACGCGGAAAAGGCGGCGGCGCCGCGCAGGAACAGGAAATCAGCCATGGCAGGTAGGAAACCGGGGATGGGAAAGCCCGCCATTATACCGGTTCCACAGCCGGCTTCAGGAGGCTGAACCGGGCTAAAATGGCGCCTCATTCATTTCCGCTGACGAGCAATCCCATGAGCGAATTCCACTTCGACGTTGCCCTTGAAGATTTTGAAGCCAAGGTTGTCATGCCCTCCATGGAAACCCCGGTACTGGTGGATTTCTGGGCCGAATGGTGCGCCCCCTGCCAGACCCTGAAACCCATGCTGGAAAAACTGGCCGAGGAATATGGCGGCCGTTTCCTGCTGGCCAAGGTCGATGCGGACGCCAATCCGGAACTGGCCCAGCACTTCGGCGTGCGCAGCATTCCTGCCGTGAAGGTGCTGTTCCAGGGCCAGCTGGTGGATGAATTCACCGGCGCCCTGCCCGAATCCGGACTGAGGGCCTTCATCGACAAGGTCGCCCTGCCCGCTTCCACCAACCTGCGCGAACAAGCCGCCGCCCTCGCCGCCAGCGGCGACTGGGATGGCGCCCTGCAGCTCCTGATCCAGGCCACCAACGCCGCCCCCGACGACGAGGCCACCCGCCTCGACACCGTGGAAGCCCTGCTGGAACTGGAGCGCAAGGCAGAAGCCGGGCAACTGCTGGCCCTGGAATACCACACCGAAACCGAGCGGGCCCAAGCCCTCAAAACCCGGTTGGAACTGGCCGCCAATGCCGTGGATGCCGCACCGCTGGAGGCGAAGGTCGCCGCCAACCCGGACGACCTCGCCGCGCGCCTGGAACTGGCCAAGGCCTACGCCGGCAATGGCCAGTTTGAAAAAGCCATGGAAGCCGCCCTGGAAGTGGTGCGCCGCGACCGCTTCTTCGATGCCGGAGGAGGCCGCCGCACCCTGCTGGAGTTCTTTGAAGCCCTGTCCGGTAACGAGCGTCACGATGATTTGATACGAAAATATCGCCGGGCCTTGTCAGCCGCATTGAACTGAATGCGTTGATCAAGGACGCACGGCAGCCCCTTGCCGTGCGTCCCCTGGACAAACCGAACCTGAAAAATGACCGCCAGCGACAGTCGCCCCTCTCCGACCCCCATGGATGTACTCAAACAGTTCCGCGCCATCTTCAATACCGTCAAGCAGCACTTCCAGCAGGTCGAGTCCCCCTGCCGGATCAGCGGCGCCCAGCTCTGGGCCATGGCCGTCATCGTCCGGCAACCGGGTCTGCGGGTTTCGGAACTGGCCAGGGCCATGGCGGTGCACCAGTCCACCACCAGCAACCTGGTCGAGCGGCTGGTGGAACTGAAGTTGGTGGAGAAGCGGCGTTCCGAAAATGATCAACGGGTGGTGCATCTCTACCCCCTGCCCGCCGGCATCAGCCTCATCGCCCAGGCGCCCCAGCCCGTGGAAGGCGTGCTCCCCGAAGCCCTGACCCAGCTTTCCGCCGAAAACCTGGTCGAACTGCACGCGATCCTGGACAAGCTGCTGGGCATCCTGCAGGCCAAGGAAGCCGGGAAGAATGTGCCACTCTCGGAAATCTAGCCAAAAAAAAAGGCGCCCTGAATCAGGCGCCGGAAAATTGGGGTTTGTCTTCCCAACAAGATGAGCAAAAACCCATCGCCATCGCGAGGGTGACGGATTATACATTCCTACCAATTCATTTGCCTAGAAAAAACTCCACTCCAGGAAACACGCATGAATCATCGAAATCATCGAACCCTGTCTTTTCCCATCGCCACCAGCCTCCTGGCCGTCCTGCTGCTGGCTGGCTGCGCCGAGCCACTTCCCCTGCTCAAGGCAACAAGCCCGCCTGCCCCGCCCCCCGTCGCCCAGCGCGCCGCGATGCCCGCCCCCCGCCCGGTGGTTGCCGACGCGGTGTACACCCTGGATAGCAGCACATCGGCCCTGCCCAGTTCGGTCGAGACCTCCCTGGAAAACATTGCCCGCCAGGTCAAGGCCAACCGCAATCTGGTGATCCGGCTGGAAAGCTACACTCCCAGCGGCGGCAGCCGCGAAATGAATGTCAGCCTGGCCACCTCGGCCGTGGAACGGATCCGCCGTCGCCTGGTGGAACTGGGCATCCCCTCCTACCGGATCAGCCTGGCTCCCCTCGGCGAGGAACACCCAGAAGCCCAGCGCCTGGATGGCAGACGCGTCGAACTGTTCATCGTCCCCCTGCCCCGGTAAGCGCCCGACGATTGACAAGCCCCCACCCAAAGGGCATAAGGAGGCAATTCATCCAGCCCGATCCCCCCCCATGAACCCAGCCCCGGAAAACTCCCTCTATTTTTCTGCCAGCCTGCGCCAGATCGAACAGGCCAATGCCCAGGCCGGGCTGATGGTGCGCGCCGGCGCAGCGGCGGCCGATTGGGCGGTCGAGCTGCTGGGCAGCCGCACCGCGCCCATCCTGATCCTGGCCGGCCCCGGCAATAACGGCGGCGACGCGCTGGAAATGGCCAGCCTGCTGCGCACCCGACGGATTCCCGTCGAAGTGGTGTTCAAGGGCCAGGCGGAAAGGCTGCCGGCGGATGCCCGCCAGTCCTGCCAGCACTTCATCGGCGAAGGCGGCACCTGCCTGGAGCGAATCCCCCCGGGAGTCGAATGGGGCATGATCGTGGACGGCCTGTTTGGCATCGGCCTCGACCGCCCCCTGGAAGGGGAATACGCGGAACTGGTACAGGGCATCAACAAGCTGGCCGGCTACCTGCATTGCCCGCTGCTGGCCCTGGACTGCCCCTCGGGGCTGGATGCGGATTCCGGCTTCTGTCGCGGCCCGGCCATCAACGCCACTCACACCCTCACCTTCATTGCCGGCAAACCCGGCCTGTATACGGCGGATGGCCCGGATCACTGCGGCCACATCCGGGTCCACCACCTGGGACTAAACCACCCCCTGCCCAAGGCTGCCGACGGGGAACTGGTGCACATCGAGGATTTCCGCCATTGCCTGCAGCCGCGCCGGCGCAACAGCCACAAGGGCAGCCACGGCAGCATCGGCATCATCGGCGGCGCCCACTCCATGCTCGGCGCCCCCCTGCTGGCGGGCCGGGCTGCCCTCAAACTGGGGGCCGGACGGGTCTTTCTGGGGCTCCTCGACCCCCAGGCGCCGGGCGTGGATTTTTCCCGGCCGGAACTGATGCTGCGCAAGCCGGAAGGTATCTTCGATGCCGAACTGACCGCCCTGGCCTGTGGCCCCGGCCTGGGTCGCAGCGTCCATGCCGCCGAACTGCTGGAACGGGCGCTGGCCACTTCCCTTCCCCTGGTGCTGGATGCGGACGCCCTCAACATCCTCGCCTTTGAAGAAGCCCTGCAAACCCTCACCCGCAACCGGGCCGCCCCGGTGCTGCTCACCCCTCATCCGGCCGAAGCGGCCCGGCTGCTCGACCTGCAGGCGGTGGTCATTCAGCAGGACCGCATCCACATGGCCCAGAAACTGGCCCGCCGCTACCAGGCCTGGGTCGCCCTCAAGGGCTGCGGCACCGTGATTGCCGACCCGGAGGGCTGCTGGTGGATCAACACCAGCGGCAACCCCGGCCTGGCCAGCGCAGGCACCGGCGACGTGCTCACCGGCATCCTCACCGCCCTCCTGGGCCAGGGCTGGCCCAGTACCGAAGCCCTGCTGGCCGCCTGCCACCTGCACGGCCAGGCCGCCGATCAGTTGCTCCTCGCCGGCATCGGCCCGATCGGCATGTGCGCCGGGGAACTCGCCGACGCGGCCCGGAGCCGTTTCAACCAGTGGATCGCGGCCGCCCCCTGAGGGCAGCCCGGAAAGCACCGTCCCTTGCAGGCCCACATTCCCTCCCCCGTCCGGGGCATCCTGTTCCTGCTCGGGGCCGTGCTGCTGTTCGCCATCCTCGATACCACGGCCAAATACCTGACCCGGCACGCCGCCCTGGCCCTGCTGGTCTGGGGCCGTTACGCCACCCACCTGCTGCTGATGCTGATCCTGCTCGCTCCCCGCCGGGACAGCAGCCCGCTCCTGCGTGCGCCCCGGCCCGGCCTGCAAGTCCTGCGCGGCCTGCTACTACTGGGCTGCACCGGCTTCAATTTTGCCGCCCTGTCCTACATGCCCGTCGCCGAAACCACGGCCGTCTTCTTCACGGCGCCGTTGCTGGTGGCCCTGCTGGCCGGCCCCTGGCTGGGGGAAAAGCTCACCCCCGGACGCTGGCTGGCGGCCCTGGCCGGGTTTGCCGGCATTTTGCTGATCGCCCGGCCCGCCGCCGGCCTGACTCCCGCCGGCATCGTCCTGGCCCTGGGCGGCGCCGGCTGTTACGCCTGCTATCAACTCCTCACCCGGCAACTGGCGGAACACACCCCGCCCCTGACCCTGCTGTTCTACACCGCCCTGGTGGGGACCCTGGGCGCCTCCCTGGTCCTGCCCTGGTGCTGGCCCGCCGCGTGGCCCGCGACCTGGATCATCCTGACCACCATCGCCCTGGGCATGCTCGGGGGCAGCGGTCATCTGTTGTTGATCCATGCCTTCAGGAACGCCCCGGCCTCATTCCTCTCGCCCTTCCTCTACACGCAACTGATCTGGGCCACCCTGCTGGGCGCCATCGTCTTCCAGCACTGGCCCGATGCGCCGGCCCTGGGCGGCATGGCCATCATTGCCCTCAGTGGCGCCGCCCTGGGATGGCATCAAAGCCGCCCAAAAGACCAGAAACCCGTAGAATGAACCCCTGACTTTTTCGAGCCACATCATGGGACTCATCGACTGGCTGTTTTCCAGCTCTGACAAAAATACCGGGGATCCACAGATCCAGGCCGGCATCGAACGCCTGATCCAGATCGTCGACCCGCGCCTGAAGGCCCTCTCGGACGCGCCCGCCCAACTCGCCCCTGCGGTAGCCACCGCCCTGGACTTCTGCCGCAGCACCGTCGCCGCCCTGCCCGGCCCCCTGGATGCCTCCGCCGGAAACTGGCGCACCACCCCCCTGCTGCGCGCCCTGTTCACCCGGGCCGACGAAGTGCAACAAATTTTCAGCCGCCAGGCCGTCGTTCAG
The DNA here is from genome assembly GCF_049658005.1 of Azovibrio sp. Classification (NCBI taxonomy): domain Bacteria; kingdom Pseudomonadati; phylum Pseudomonadota; class Betaproteobacteria; order Rhodocyclales; family Rhodocyclaceae; genus Azovibrio; species Azovibrio sp. The sequence continues at coordinate 19,674 of NZ_JBASOH010000125.1, forward strand.
GAGTTCGTCGAGCAGCACCCGGAAGTCCAGACCTTCTACGCCATCCTGGGCGCCGTGCTGCAGGAAAAAAAAGGCTTTGGCGTCGCCCTGACCGGGGATGCCCTGCAGCACGACGTGGCCGTCACCACGCTCAACTTCACGCACCACCAGCTGCACCTGCCCTGCAGCACCCCGGAAGCCCTGGATCAGGAACTGGTCTGGGCCCTGTTCGACCAGCTGGGGCGGGAAATCCTCACCCGGCTCTCGGCCATCAAGGAAGGCCAGGCGGACCTGCAGGAGGAAATCGCCCTGCTGCGCACCCAGCAGGCTCACCTGGAACACCAGGGTATCGGCGACATTTTCTGCGATGAATCGGGCGCCCCCGTGGACACAAGCGAGGCGCTGGCAGCACAGATCAAGAGCCACCAGGCCCCCCTGGGCGAATCCCGGCAGCGCCTGCCCACCCTGGACGACACCCTGACCTGGATCGCCACAACCCTGCAAACACCGCAGCAGCTGGTCGAAGTCAAAAGCCTCGACTACCGTGTCAATAGCCTCAATCAACGGGTGCCCCCTGATCAACCCGGTGAAGACCTGCATTTTTCCCACTTCAGCTTTACCGCCCCCCATCCGCGCCGGGGGGTCATCCTGCGGGTCAGCTACCCGACCGCGGAACTACTGCCCAAAAGCACCCTGACCCAGGAAATCGAACGGCTTTACAGCTGAGGCGCCGCCGGACGGCGTCATCCGGGTCCAGGCCAGCCCACGGTGCCGTGAGCGCCGGGATGGGGACGGCGGGACAGCCTCTGAATGCCAACCTTTCACCCTTTCGCCCCAAGACATACATTCATGGATGTATGTATAATGGCCACCAAACACCCAAAACTCGTCCGGAGATCAGAACATGTCCTGCCCCCAAGCTCTCAAACTGCTCCCATTGCTGCTCAGTAGCGTCCTGGCCCTGAGCGCCTGCTCCAAGTCCAGTGCGCCCCAGGCGCCGGCGATGGGCCCCTTGCCGGTGACGGTGCTGGAAATGCAGCCCAGAAATGTGCCCTACTCGGTAGAAATCATGGCGCAGACCGAAGGCGCCAAGGAAACCGAGGTCCGCGCCCGGGTGGGCGGCATCCTGATGAAACAGCTTTACCAGGAAGGCCAGCCCGTCAAGTCCGGCCAGCCCCTGTTCCAGATCGACCGCGACCCCTACGAGATCGCCTACGCCGAAGCCAAGGCCCGGGCCGACCAGACCGCGCGGGAAATGGCGCGCATGAAGAAGCTGGTGGACGTCCAGGGGGTGAGCCGCAAGGAATACGATGATGCGGTCAGCGCCAACGACATGGCCCAGGCCGCCCTGCGCCAGGCCCAGCTCAACCTGTCCTGGACCCTCGTCACGGCGCCGGTGGATGGCATCACCGGCCGGGCCGACAAGTCCGTGGGCAATTTGATCACCACCGGGGCAGACAGCCTGCTCACCACCCTCTCCCAGAACGACCCGATGTGGGTGCGCTTCAGTCTGGCCGAGAGCGAAGCCGCCAAGCTACCGAGCCAGCGCCTGACCCCGGACAGCATCACCGGCGTGGAACTGATCCTGCCCGATGGCAGCGTTTACCCCGCCCAGGGCAAGCTCAACTTCCTTGCCTCCAGCATCGACCCCACCCTGGGCACCCAGCAGCTGCGGGCCGAATTCCCCAACAAGGAAGGCATCCTGCTGCCCGGCCAGTTCGTGCGCGTGCGGCTTCTGGCCGGTGAGCGGGAAGGGGTGTATCTGGTGCCCCAGAAGGCCGTGCTGCAGACCGAACGCGGCAATCTGGTGATGACGGCGGATGCCGAAAACAAGGTAGCCCCCCGCCCCATCCAGACTAGCGACTGGTACGGCAGCGACTGGGTGGTGCTGGGCGGCCTCAATCCCGGCGACAAGGTGATCATCGACAACCTGATGAAACTCAAGCCGGGCGCCCCCGTGGC
>NZ_JBASOH010000126.1:0-30440 GCF_049658005.1 Azovibrio sp.
AACGAAGCCAGTTCCAAGACCGGCATCACGGCCCGGCTGAGTAATGACCAAAAAGCCATTCTCCTGACCACGGACGATGGCAGTTCCATCAACATCGGCGCCGCCACGACAGGGTCTGCCACGGCCGGTATTCAGCTTGGCACGGGGACTACTTCCGGAACCCTCGTGGCTGCCACTGCCGGCACCATCACGGCAGGGGGGCAGGTGACCCTCGACTCCTCCAAGTCCTACTCCATCACCACTTCTTCCAACGCCGCCTTCGCCGCCGGCGTGCTGGGTTCCAGTGCGACAGCGGTGAGCACTACCGTGGGCAGTGCCCTCCAGAAGGTCCAGAAGCTCGATATTTCCACGGTTACCAACGCCACCAACGCCCTGCGCACCGTGGATAGCGCCCTCGATGCCATCAACGGACAGCGAGCCAACTTCGGTGCCCTCCAGAGCCGCTTCGGGTCAACGATTGCCAACCTGCAAACCAGTGTCGAGAATCTGTCGGCCTCCCGGTCCCGTATCCGCGATGCAGACTTCGCCGCCGAAACCGCAGCCCTGACCCGGGCCCAGGTTCTGCAGCAAGCCGGTATGGCCATGCTGTCCCAGGCCAATGCCCTGCCACAGAATGTGCTGAGCCTGCTTCGTTAAGACTCAGAGACCTGAATGAGCAACGGCGCGGTGGCACGCAGGCTACCGCGCCGCTTTACCTTCTACCCGGAAGGAACTTGCGATGAACATCACTCCACCCCCCCCCTCCCCGATCGCCCCTGGCGTGCAGCCCGGCAACCGCCATGAGGCTTCCACTGCCTTGCACCAGGCCGAAATGGCAAAAGGCGCTGCGGCCAGCCTGACCGTTGCGCCCGATCAGGCCCTGACACCCCGCCAGGAAAGCCCGACGATCACTCAGGAAATGCAAAAAGATGCCGTTGATAAACTCAACGACTTTGTACGGATCACCCATCATGCCCTGGAGTTTTCGGTGGATGAAGACTCGGGGCGGCAGCTGATCAAACTGATCGACACAAAAACCAAGGAAGTGATCCGGCAGATTCCCAGCGAAGAAGCCTTGCAGATTGCCAAAGCCCTGGACAAGTTCCAGGGCCTGCTGATCCATAACAAGGCATGAATATTGCTGAAGCGGGTTGACAAAATTCAGCTTCAGAAAGGAGTACGACCATGGCTATCTCATCACTTGGCGCGGGTTCTGGCCTCGACCTCAACGGCATCCTCAACAGCTTGATGGCGGCGGAGCAGCAACCCCTGATCAAACTGCAGACCCAGGAGGCTTCCTATCAAGCCCGGATTTCTGCCCTTGGTTCACTGAATGGGGCCTTGTCGGCCTTGCAGACCGCCGCCGCAGGCTTGTTGCCGGCAAGCGGCCAGACGGCGGCCGAAAAATACACCACGTACTCGGCCACGGTGGCCGACAGCGCCATTGCCTCTGCCTCCGCCAGCAAAGGCGCCGTGGCCGGCACCTATGCCCTGGAAGTCAGCAAGCTCGCCCAGAACCAGCGCCTGGCCACCGCCACCCCGGGCACCCCCCCGGCCAGCCCCTATGCCAATGCCGATGCCGCCATTGGTGAAGGCACGCTGGCGATCAAGTTCGGCGAGCTGAAGGACGGGGCTTACACGGTGGATGCCGCACGCACCCTGAACATCACGATTGACAGCACCAACAACACTTTGGGCGGCTTGCGGGATGCCATCAATGCCAAGAATGGCGGGGTCACCGCCACCATCATCAATGGCACGGCGGGCGCGCAACTGGTCCTGACCGCCAAGGAGTCCGGCAACAAGAATGTGATGCAGATCGAAGCCCCCGACGTGGGCGGGCTGCCTTCTCCCCTGGCAGGTTTTGCCTTTGATCCAGTCACAGCAAGCGGTGGTTTTACGCAAGATCCCGCCCAGGGTGGCATGGCGGCCCAGGATGCAGAATTCAAGCTGAACGGCATTGCCGCCACCAGCAGCACCAACAGCATCAGCGGCGTACTGGAGGGGGTGACCCTCACCTTGAGCAAGGTCACGGAAGTCGACAAGCCCACCCGCATCACCGTCAGCACCAACACCACCAGCCAGCTCACGACGGCCCTCACTGCCTTTGTCAAAGGCTACAACGACGCCAATAAAACCGTCAGCGAACTCGGAGCCTACGACGCCGAAACCAAAAAAGCCGGCCCGCTGCAGGGGCAGGCGATTGTCCGCAGCGCGCAAAACCTGATCCGCAACCTGGTGTTCAGCACGACCGCCGGCGGCAGCGGCAACATTCAGCGGCTTTCCGACATCGGCATTTCCATCGACAAAAGCGGCGCGCTCGCCCTGGATAGCAGCAAACTGAACAAGGCGCTGGAAGCCGATTACGAGGGCGTGACCAGACTGGTGGAAAAAGTGGGCAATGCCTTCAAGACGGGACTGGATTCAATGACCCGTTCTACCGGTACAATCTCGAGCGTGACTGACAACGTCAAAAACATGATCAAAGGTCTGGGCGAGCGCGGCGAGATCCTTCAGGCCCGCATCGCCCGTATCGAGGAACGCTACCGGGCACAGTTTTCTGCGCTGGATACCACCATTGCAGGCATGAAACAGACCAGCAGCTATCTCACCCAGCAACTCGCCAGCCTGCCTGGCTTTGGCTAAGGTTCAATCACTATGTTTTCATCCATGAGCAAGCCTACTGCCGCTTATGAGCGGGTCAGCCTTGACACCTCCATCGAATCAGCCGACCCGCACCGGCTGATCCTGATGCTGTTCGATGGCGCGGCAGCGGCCCTGAATGCTGCCAAATTCAGCATGCAGAACAACGACATACCTGCCAAAGGGGCGGCCATCTCCAAGGCGATCGACATCATCGACAACGGCCTCCATGCCAGCCTCGATGTCGAAGCCGGCGGGGAACTGGCCGAACGTCTTGCGGCGTTGTATGAGTACATGGCTTCGCGCCTGATATGGGCCAATCTGAAAAATGACAAGGCGGTCCTGGAAGAGGTGCAGGGTCTGCTGGGTGAGATTCATGATGCCTGGCGGCAGATTGCGCCGGACAAACAGCAGGGCGCGGCCCCTCCGGGTGCCTCATGAGCGAATCGCCCTACACACAACTTGCCCGCCTCACGGCTGCAATCGAACAGCGGGCCGAGGCCGGCAACTGGGAAGACAGCGCGGCCCTTACCCAGGAGTTGCTCGGGCTCTTGCAGGCAGGTCACTTACCCCCCGCCACCGCCGCCGACCGCCCGGCGCTGGAGGCCGCACAAAAAAGCATCGCCGCCATTACCGAACGGGCCGAGCCCCTTCGGGACGACATCGCCCGCCTGCTCAAAGCGTTCGGCTAAGCGCGCCAGCAAGAGACCGGCATGATCCCCCCCGACGTTGCCTCGCGAATGCGGCTGGTCAACGACCTGGTCAGTCAGCCGGTCGCGCCGACCCAGAAACTGACCGATGCGCTCAGCGATTTCGTGCCCGGACAACGGGTCATGGCGACAATCCAGGCCCTGCTCCCCAACGGCACCTACCGGGCCATGATTGCACAGCGCGACATTACCCTGGCGCTTCCCTTTGCCGCCAAGACGGGCGATACCCTTGAGCTGGAAGTGGTTGAATCGAATGGCAAACTGGCCCTTGCGACGGCCATCGGCAAACAGCTGGCCCCAGCTGATGCGGATGGCAATGCTTCGGTTTCGACACGCCTCACCACGACCGGCCGCCTGATTGCCGACTTGCTGGCGGGGATGGACAAGGCGGGCGGAAAACGCCCCGAACCCGCCCCATTGAACAACGCTCAGCCTGTCATCGACAAATTCCCGGCCAACAGCGCCGATCTGGTCCCCGCCCTCAAAACGGCCTTAGCCAGAAGCGGCATGTTCTATGAAGCGCACCAAGCCCGCTGGGTGCAAGGTCAGATGAGCACGGAAAGCCTGCTGCAGGAACCCCAGGGCAGACTCTCACCAGCGGCTCAGATGCTCGGGCAGCAGGCCATCGACAGCCAGGGGCGATCGGCCCTCCCGAACACGCCCTCGGCGCAAAACCCAGCCCCTTCGGCACCCCTCCCTGCAGGGCAGCAGGCCATCGACAGCCAGGGGCGCGCTGTGCTTGCCCTCAACAATCTCCCCCCGGCACAAAATCAAGCTTCCATGGCAGCGACACCCAGTGCTCCGGTCCAGGTCAGCATGGCGCAAGTCATCGCCCCCGACCTTGCCCCGCTGGTCCAGCAACAACTGGAGGCGCTCGCAACGAATACCTATGTCTGGCAAGGCCAGATTTGGCCGGGCCAAAACATGGAATGGGAAATCATCGAAGAAGACGATCCCCGGAACCGCAAGGAAGAAAATGTCGCTTCAAGCTGGAGGACTCAACTGCGCCTCAAATTACCCAGACTCGGCGGCATTGAAGCCACCTTGCGGCTGGCAGGCGGGCAGAATGTCGAAATCAGCCTGCGCACGGAAGATCCTCTGACCCGTCAAAAACTCAGTGCCGCCAACCAACCCCTGCTGCAACAGTTTGAAGCGCTCGGCATCACCCTGAAATCCTTTACCGTCGCTCATCATGTCAAACCCGAAGAATGATCTGCGACGGGAGGCGGTCGCCCTTGCCTATCGCCAGGCAGATGCGGCGCCGCGCGTCGTCGCCAAAGGCCGGGGCCTGATTGCCGAAGAAATCATTGCTCGCGCCAAGGAACACGGGGTTTATGTGCATGAGTCACCCGAACTGCTCTCCTTGCTGGTTCAGGTCAATCTCGACGAGCATATTCCCAGCCAGTTATATCTGGCCGTAGCCGAGCTGCTGGCCTGGCTCTATCGCATGGAGCGGGAGGGCCATGACGGCGACGAACCCCCGCCGCCGTTACCGCTCCCGCCACACAAGCCCCCTGCCTGATACGGCGCCAAGCCTCTCACCGCACTCACACCGCACTCTCACCGCACTCACTGCCACACTCACGGTCGCACTGTTGGCAAACCGTCTTTTGATTTACACTCGCAGTGCATTTATTACCTCAAGGCCCCATGTCGGAATCAGAAACGGCTCGTTCCCATCTGGAACTGGAAGAAGCCGACGTTTATAGCGAATACCTCCTGCACTCGCCCACCGAAATTGCGTTTGTGCTGCGTACTGCCATGCAAAAAAGCTGCATGATAACGGTCTATTTCGACAAGGGGCAATCTTTCTTCCTGACCTCATTGATCAGTGTCGGGCCCAAGGGCATCATTCTGGATTACGGCAGCGACGAAGACGTCAACCGCCGCGCCCTCAAGGCTGATCGTCTGCTTTGTACCACCAGTGTCGACAAGGTCAAGGTTCAGTTCGCCCTGGAAAACCTGAGTCTGATCACGCACGAAGGCCGCCCCGCCTTCTTCAGCGAGTTGCCAAAAAACCTGCTGCGGCTGCAGCGCAGGGAATATTTCCGGGTATCTACGCCCCTTGCAACCCCTCTGGTCTGCACGATCCCTGTTCGCACTGCAGAGGGCAGCCTGACGCTGCTACAAACCAGCCTGCTCGACATCAGCGCTGGCGGCCTGGGACTGATGGTCAGCACCGAACAGGCCCCCCTGTTCACGCGCGGCACGGTCTTCAAGGGCTGCGAACTCAAACTTCCTGATAACGAAAAAATAAACGTCGATCTGGAAGTGCGTAATGCCTTCGATGTCACTACCCGTTCCGGCAATCGTTACACCCGGGTCGGCTGTGAATTCATCAACCTCCCCGGACTGCTCTTGACCATGATCCAACGCTACATCACCCGACTCGAACGGGAACGCAAAGCCCGCGTGAGCGGACTTGAGTAAGCGTTTCAGTACCCGGCACAAGAGCTGAGGCACAAGAGCTCAAACGACAAAGGGCGCCCGGAGGCGCCCTTTGTCGTTTGAGCCAGACTTGAATCAGACCTGCATGTTCATCACATCCTGGTACGCACTCACCAGCCGGTTACGGACCTGGACCATTTCCTGGAAGGAAATACTGGCTGTTTGCAGGGCGACCATCACTTCATGCAGGTTTTGCTCACTGTCTCCGGCGGCAAGATTTTCCGCCATCTGGGTGGCCTGCTTCTGGGCGTTATTGACCTGATCAATCGAACTCTTGAGCACTTCTGCGAAGTCAACTCCTGCCGCCGCACTTTCGGCAGGCTTGACACCGCCGGCCTGGGCCGCCGTGCTGCGCAAAACGCTCAGCATCTGTTCAACGCCTCGAGTGTCCATGATGAGCTCCGATAAATTCGTTCAGGTTTCTTTTCTCATTACAAGCAAACTTCAAGCCAGCGCTTGATCACTCCCGGAAGTGTCCTTCTTCCTTGTACTGCTTGAGCTTGTAACGCAAGGTGCGTTCGGAGATGCCCAAACGCTCGATCGCGGCCTTGCGCGACCCTTTGACTTCGAGCATGGTCTGGAGAATATGTTCGCGTTCAAGGTCTTTCATATTATCGACCTTTTTGCTGGTCTCTGAAACACTATCATTTTCCTTCATGGCGGGCTCCTGGGCGGGAGCCCCGGTGATTGCCACGATTGCCGCCGCCGGCAAGATACCCGATGGCATCTGCAAGCCCAGATGCTCCGGGCCGATCAGGTTTCCGGGCGCCAGAATCATGGCGCGCTGCACCGCATTTTCCAGTTCCCGGACATTGCCGGGCCATGCGTGATTTTTCAGCACGGCCTCGGCCTCAGCCGAAAAGCTCAAGCCCTGGCGACCGACCATCGTGCCATGCTCCACCAGGAAATGATGGGCGAGTGGCACGATGTCGGCAGGCCTTTGCCGCAGAGCGGGAATCAGGATGGGAAAGACATTGAGGCGATAGTACAGGTCCTCCCGGAACACCCCCTTGCTGACCGCCGCGGCCATGTCCCGGTTGGAGGTGGCAATGATGCGGATATTCAAGGCAACCGGTTTCTTGCCTCCCACCCGTTCCACCTCCCGCTCTTGCAAGACCCGCAGCAATTTGGCCTGCAGCCCGAGCGGCATTTCTGTCACCTCGTCCAGCAGCAAGGTGCCATCCTGGGCCTGCTCGAATTTGCCGGCCTGAGCCGTCTGGGCGCCGGTAAAAGCCCCTTTTTCATAGCCGAACAGGGTGGCTTCCAGCAGACTTTCGGGGATCGCCGCACAATTGATGGCGACAAAAGGACCCTGGTTGCGAGAAGAATTGCGATGAATGAAGCGCGCCACGACTTCCTTGCCGACACCGGACTCTCCGGTCAGCAGCACCGTGGCATCGGTCTGCGCCACCCGTGCTGCAATCCCGAACAGGTTGGCACTCACCGGATCGTGGGCCACGACATCCATGATGGTGCCCGGATCGGGCAAGGCATACTTGTCAACCTGGGCCAGCAGGGCCATGGGCTCAAAAGGCTTGAGCAGAAAATCACACGCCCCGGAACGCATGGCTTCGACCGCCCGGTCTACATCGGCATAAGCGGTCATCAATACCACTGGCAGCTGGGGGTGCCGCAATCGCACCGCCTTGAGCAGGCTGATCCCATCCATGGGCAGCATGCGCACATCGCTGATCACGATGGAAACCTTTTCCCGGGCCAGGATTTCAAGGGCCTCCTCGCCGCCCGGCGCACTCAGGACGGGACGCCCGGCGAGTTCCAGGGTATCGCTGATGGCTTCCCTGAGATTGGGGTCATCCTCCACGACCAGAATGGGCAAATGCTTTTCACTCATGAACCGCTCTCCTCTGTCAGCCGGGATTGTACCGGCAAGGTGAGCACAAACCTGGCGCCTCTCCCTTGCCCGGGTGCCACTTCAAGGCTGCCGCCATGGGCCCTGGCGACTCCGAGGGCAATCGGCAGCCCCAGCCCGGTGCCCTGGCTGCGCGTGGTGAAGAAAGGCTCGAAAATCCTGCTGCGCATTTCTTCGGGAATACCCGGCCCTTCATCCACCACCGCCACTTCGATCTGATCTTCGTTGCGCCAGGCCAGGAGCTGGATGCTTCCCCCCGGCGTGCTGACCTGAAGCGCATTCTCCAGCAATGAAACCAGGGCGCCAAACAATGGCTTGCGCCCTCCGACGAGGACCGCTTCCGGGCAGCGGTTGTCAAGTTCAAGGCGCACCCCGTGTTCCTTGAGCAAAGGCTCAAGGGTTTGCGACACTTCAGTGAATAATTCGCTGACCGGAATCACATCCCGCCCGATGCTCTCACCCTTGGCGAACAGCAGAACATCCTGGATGAGACGTTCCAGACGACGCAACTGGCTCACCACCTTGTCCGCAAAGCGGCGGCGCGCCTCTTCTACCAGCTGGGGCTGGGTCAGATTGCCGGCATAAAGCAGCGCGGTCGCCAGCGGGGTGCGCAGCTGATGGGCGAGGGCTGCCGCCATTTCACCCATGGCGGCAAGACGCTGATTGCGCTCTAGTTCCGCTTTCATCTGGTGGGCGTGAGAAATGTCATGCAACAGCAGCAGCTTGCCGCCGGCCGAATCCAGGGAGCTTTCCGCCAGGCTTAAACGGCGCCCCCCCGACTGCCACTCACCCAATGTTATCGTCGGCTCGAGCTGTGCTTTTGCCACATCGCCCCAGTGCTCCCCCACCAGTTGCTCTCCCAGCAATTGCCGCGCGGCTGGATTGACTTCAGTAATCCGCCCGCTGCCATCCAGGACGACAACCCCTGCGGGTAGCGCGTTGAGAAGCAGGCCCAGGCGTTCGGACAAGGCCTCTTTTTCTTCATATTGGCGCCTCAGTTCGCCGTTGGCCACCGCCAGTTCCCCGGTCAGCGAGGCGACCTTCTGTTGCAGCGCAGCATAGGCCTGGGTCAACTCCGCCGAGACCTGATTGAAAAGATCAAAAGCCCGTTGCAACTCAATGGCTTTGGCATCCGTCGGCGCAGTGCTCGCGGCGGGATCGAGGGCGGAAACTGGCATGAAGAAGAACTCGGGAGTGAAAGACGGGAATAAACCGGAAAGGGGCGGCAATTACTGCCGGGTAATAGTAGAATAATTCTCGGAAAAATTCCCTTTTTACTTGATTATCCTCATACTTCCGGCTCCTGACACGAACCCGACGCAGACAGAAATACAACCAGATGGCGGCAAATCCGGACATTACAGCCGATTCGGCAGCAACAGGGACAGACCCCATCACGCGGCTGCGGGATGCCTTTGCCCGCCTCAGCAACCAGCAAAAAATACTGCTGGCAGTTGCCTTGGCTGCCATTGTGGCGATTCTGGTCGGCACCTACCTGTGGAGCAGGCAACCCGATTACCGGGTGCTGTTTGCCAACCTTTCCGAGAAGGATGGCGGCGCCATCATCGCAGCATTGGACCAGAATGCGGTGCCCTACAAATACTCGGAGGGCGGAACCGCGATCCTGGTGCCGGCCGAGAAGGTGCACGATATCCGCCTGAAACTGGCCAGCCAGGGCCTTCCCAGGGGCGGCTCCATCGGTTTCGAATTGATGGAGAATCAGAAATTCGGCACCAGTCAGTTTATTGAACAGGTTAACTTCCAGCGGGCGCTGGAAGGGGAACTGTCCCGGACCATCGAATCCATCTCCGCCGTACAGTCTGCCCGGGTGCACCTGGCCATCCCCAAGCCCAGCGTTTTTGTGCGCGAAGAACAAAAACCAACGGCTTCCGTACTGCTGCATCTCTTCCCCGGCCGCACCCTGGAGGCTGCGCAGGTGAGCGGGATCAGCCACCTGATTGCTTCAAGCGTGCCGCAACTGCCGCTGAGCAATGTGAATATCGTGGACCAAAATGGCAACCTGCTTTCCCAACTCAAGGACAAGCTGACCGAGGCCGGGCTGGACCCCACCCAGATCAAGTATGTCCGGGAAGTTGAAAACAGCATCATCAAGCGGATTGAAGACATCCTGACCCCCGTGGTGGGCAGCCATAACTTCCGGGTCCAGGTCGCTGCCGATCTGGATTTTTCCCACACGGAGCAAACAGCGGAAACCTTCCGCCCCAATGGCACACCGCCAGAAGCCACGATCCGCAGTCAGCAGACGTCTGAAACCGCCAACCTGAATCAATCCCCGGGCGGCGGCGTTCCGGGGGCCCTGACCAATCAGCCCCCGGTTCCGGCCACGGCCCCTCTGACACAGCCCCCGGTCGGGCAGGCCGCCGCAACGACGGGCACGGTGACCTTGCCGCAAAACCCGAATGATCGCGGCCAGATCAACGCCGCGGGCGTGACCTCGCCCATGCCTCCCGTTTCACCCCCTTTATCCACCCGCAAGGACACGACCACCAATTACGAACTGGACAAGACCATCCGCTACACCAAGCAGTCGATCGGCACGGTTCGCCGCCTCTCGGCTGCCGTGGTCGTGAATTACCGGATGGAGAAGGACAAGTCCGGCAAGGAGGTGCCCAAGCCGCTGTCTGACAGCCAGATTCAGCAAATCAATGATCTGGTGCGCGAAGCCATGGGCTACAACCAGGCCCGGGGCGACTCCATTTCCGTCGCCAATGCCGCCTTCACCCCGGAAGTGAAGGAAGTCATGGCAGAACCCCCGTTCTGGAAGGACCCGGAAAACATTGCCTTCGGCAAGGAAATCTTCAAGTACCTGCTGATCGCGGGCCTGATTGCCTACTTGCTGCTGGGCATCATCCGCCCCATCATCAAGACCATGTTCCCGCCCCCGCCGCCGGCGGGAACGCCCGAAGAGGCCGCCCTGCGCGCCGCCGCCGAGGTGCAGATCGGCGCAGACGACGAGGAGGCCAGCCAGGTCGACATCGACCACCTTGCCGTCAAGATCCAGAAGGCCAAGGATATTGCCCAGAGCGACCCGAAGGCCGTGGCCAACATCATCAAGGACTGGTTGAACGCAAATGGCAGTTAGTGACGAAGGCCTTGAAAAAGGCGCCATTCTTCTCATTTCCCTGGGCGAAGACCTTGCCGCCGAAGTCCTCAAGCAGCTCGGCCCGCGCGAAGTCCAGAAACTAGGACATGCCATGGCCGCCCTCAAGTCCGTCCCCCGTGCCAAGGTCGAGAGCGTTCTCGATGATTTTCACACCACGGCCATGGAGCACGGGGCGGTGCATGTGGATACGGACAGCTACATCCGCTCGGTACTGACCAAGGCCCTGGGCGACGACAAGGCCTCGAACCTGATCTCCCGCATCCTCCAGGGCGGCGAAACCAGCGGCATCGAAAGCCTGAAGTGGATGGACGCCCCCACCGTCGCCGATCTGATCAAGAATGAACACCCGCAGATCATCGCCACCATTCTTGTGCACCTGGAGCACGACCACGCCAGTGAAATTCTGGGCTATTTCACGGACCGCCTGCGCAACGACGTGGTATTGCGCATTGCCACCCTGGAAGGCATTCAGCCTCAGGCCCTCAAGGAACTCAACGACGTGATGGTCGGCCTCCTGTCGGGCTCCGCCAACCTGAAGAAGACCGCCATGGGCGGGGTGCGCACGGTGGCCGAGATTCTCAACTTCATCGGCACGACCAACGAAACCGCCGTCATCGACGCCATTCGCGAGTACGACCCGGATCTGGCCCAGAAAATTCTGGACGAGATGTTCGTCTTCGAAAACCTGCTGGATCTGGACGACCGCTCGGTGCAGATGCTGCTGCGCGAAGTGCAGTCGGACTCCCTGGTGCTGGCCCTGAAGGGCGCTTCCGAACCCCTGCGGGAGAAAATTTTCAAGAACATGTCGCAGCGGGCCGCCGAAATGCTGCGGGAGGACCTGGAGTCCAAGGGGCCGGTACGACTGTCCGAAGTCGAAGCCGAGCAAAAGGAAATCCTCAAGATCGTGCGGCGCCTGGCCGACGAGGGCCAGATCGTCCTGGGTGGTGCCGGCGGCGAGCAGATGATCTGAGACCATGACAGACTTCATTCCCAAGGAGCAGGTCCGGGCTTATACCCGCTGGCAAGCAGACCGCTTCGATGCCCCGGCCCCGAAAGCCGCCACACCCGCGCCCGCTCCGGAACCCTCGCCCCCGCCGCCGCCTGCGCCCGAAGCTGCGGGAAGCCCCCCTGCCCCACCCCTCCCGAGCGCCGAGGAACTGGAGGCCATTTACGATGAAGCCCACAGCAAAGGCCAGGAAGCCGGATATGATGCCGGATATCAAGCCGGCTACAAGGCCGGCATGGCCGCCGCCCAGGAACACGCCAACAAGTTGATCCAGCTGGTCCAGAATCTACAGGATTCCCTGGAGCAGCTGGATCAGGAAATCGCGGAACCCCTCCTCGCCTGCAGCCTGGAAGTGGCACGCCAGATGACCAAGGCGGCCCTCCAGGCCAATCCGGAAATCCTCCTGCCCATCATCCGCGAAGCCCTCAGTGCCCTGCCTCTGCACCACGGCCCGGTGACCCTGCTGATCAGCCCCGACGATGCCGCCATCGTCGAGGAACATCTGGGTGAGCAGTTCAGCCATTCCGGCTGGCGCATTCAGGCAGACCGGGACATCGCCGCCGGGGGCTGCAGACTCACGGCGGGCGCCAGCGAAGTAGATGCCACCTTGCCCACCCGCTGGCGCCGGATTCTCGAAAACATCGGCACCTCGCCGGAGTGGCTGGACGCACAACCATGAGTGAGAGGGACCACCTGCAGCAATGGCGTTCCATCCTCGAGCATGCACAAGATGCCGCCAGCCACAGCGACCCGCTGCTCACCAGCGGCCGCTTGACCCGGATCAATGGCCTCGTCATGGAAGCATCCGGCCTCAAACTGCCCCTGGGCAGCACCTGCAAGGTATTTCCCAGCGGCGGCAATCCGGTCGAAGCCGAAGTCGTCGGTTTTGCCGACGAGAAACTCTTTCTCATGCCCTCCGACGATGTCTATGGTCTTTCTCCCGGAGCCCGGGTGCTGGCGGTGGAGCCTCCCATCTCTTCGCCCCGGATCGGCCCCGATCGACCCCGTCGCCGGCGGGCCATCGACCGCGCCAAACAGGTGCCGGTCGGAGCCTCCCTGCTCGGCCGCGTGCTGGACGGCGTCGGCCGCCCCCTGGACAACAAGGGCCCGCTACATGCCGAGGCCCAGCGTTCCTTGCAAAGCCGCCCCTACAACCCGATGAGCCGCGCCCCCATCGAGCATGTACTGGATGTAGGCGTACGTGCCATCAATGGCATGCTGACCGTGGGCCAAGGGCAACGCATGGGCCTGTTTGCCGGTTCGGGGGTTGGCAAATCGATGTTGCTGGGCATGATGGCGCGCTATACCGAAGCAGAAATCATCGTGGTGGGCCTGATCGGCGAACGCGGGCGCGAAGTAAAGGAATTCATCGAGCAGATTCTCGGCGAGCCCGGCATGAAGCGCGCCGTGGTGGTGGCCGCCCCGGCCGACACCGGCCCCTTGATGCGACTGCAGGGGGCGGCATATGCCACCACCCTGGCAGAATATTTCCGCGATCAGGGCAAGCATGTGCTCCTGATCATGGATTCCCTGACCCGTTACGCCATGGCCCAACGGGAAATTGCGCTCGCCATTGGCGAGCCGCCCGCGACGCGGGGTTACCCTCCGTCGGTATTCGCCCGCCTGCCGCAGTTGGTGGAGCGGGCCGGTAATGGCCCCGAGGGCGGGGGCTCCATTACCGCCTTCTACACGGTACTGGCCGAAGGGGATGACCAGCAAGATCCGATCGCGGATTCGGCCCGCGCCATTCTCGACGGCCACATCGTGCTGACCCGCGCCCTGAGCGATGCGGGACACTACCCGGCCATTGACATCGAGCAATCCATCAGTCGTGCCATGGTGAACCTGATCGACCCGCAGCATATGGATTTCATCCGGCGCTTCAGGGTACTGTTCTCCCGCTACCAGCGCTCCCGGGATCTGATTGCCGTCGGTGCCTACGTGCCGGGCTCCGACCCGGTGCTGGACCAGGCCGTGAGCCTCTATCCGCGCATGGAAGGCTTTCTGCAGCAAAAATTCGATGAATCCGCTTCTTTCCAGGACAGCGTCGAGGCTCTGAAGGCTTTGTTCGAATAGTGGGCTAAAATCGCGCCATGTCCCAGAAATTCACCCTGCAACCCTTGCTCGAACTCATGCGCGAGCGCACTGACGAGGCAAGCCGTCGCCTTGGAGAGGTGATCGCGGTGGAGCAAAGTGCGCGCAGCAAACTCCAGCTATTGCTGGACTACCGCAGCGAATATGTTCAACGCTTTCAGGAAGCACAGGTCCAGGGCCTGACCCTGCAAGTCTGGCAAAACTACCAGGCCTTCCTGAACAAGATCGATGATGCCATCCGTCAGCAGACCGCCCAGGTAGAGGCCTCGGCCCAGAACACGGCGGCCGCCCAGCAGTACTGGCAAACCCAGAATACCCGGCTGAAAGCCATCGACACCCTCTCGGCGCGGCATGACAGGAAAGTGCAGTACCAGGAAAATCGCCAGGAACAAAAACTCCTCGACGAATTTGCCAGCCGCCATTACCCGGCCGCCACCAAAGCACACGACTGAATCTGGTACGCCTCTTGCTTGAACACACCGAGTGTTCAAACAGGCCCATCACCATGACAATTACCGTCGTTTCCCCCGCTTCTGGCGGCAATCCCCTTGCCGCCCTGACAGGAAGCACGGCGAATGCAGGGAATGGGGACAGCGGCTTCGGCGCCCTGTTCAGCCAGATCCTGGCCGGCAAAAAAGGTATCCGCGACATCAACGACTTGCTCGCTCCAGGTACGGCAGAGGATGTGACGCTCCAGCTGGCTGGCGCAGCGGCATCGGGCTCTACCGAGCTGCTGGCTGGCGCGCTGCCAGAATCCATGCAAGGCCTGCTCGACTCCAGGCTCACCAAACGAGATCAGGCGCCGGCACAGGAAGATCAAACCACCGCCCCCCTCTTGTTTGCCCCCCTGCAGGCCCAGGTCGATGACCGGCCCGCTTTCTTCTTGAAGGATGGCAGCCAGGGACGGGCGGCCCGCGTGGCGCTCGACAACCCGGAGACCCTGATACCTGATCTGCCTCTGGATCTTCCCGCAGGCAATACCCCGGCAAATCTTGCCGCCGCCCAGCCTGAGCCAGGCCAGCTGAATCAGCCTTTCCACACCCTCCCGGGTACCAGCCCGGTCAGTAACCCGGCGCAGCAGACAACCGCACTTCCGGAAGTGCACTCCCCTCTGCATGACCCCCGCTGGTCCCAGGAATTCGGGGAAAAAATTGTCTGGATGGCCCGTCATGATCAACAGCAGGCGCAACTGAACCTGAATCCAGCCCACCTGGGGCCCCTGCGGATTACGCTGAACATGGAGTCCGACCAGGCCAGCGCGGTATTCTCGGCCACGACCCATGAAGTGAGGCAAGCCATCGAAGATGCCTTGCCCCGCTTGCGGGAAATGCTGGCAAGTGCCGGCATTTCCCTGGGCCAGACCCAGGTCGGCACCCAGTCCCAGCATGAGCAACAGGCCATGGCCCAACAGGGATGGGGCTCATCCCGGGCAAGAAAGGATGAGGCTATACTTGAGGGCGGATCGACCTCCGTTTCTGCACTGCTCGAACGGCGCGGCAACGGCATGGTGGATTTGTTTGCTTGATGAAGTTCTGGCACCCGTCAGAATGGCCAAAAGGATTTGAACAGCTATGGCAAAAGTCGCCAACCCCGTCGAGGAAGACCCTCCCAAAAAAAGCAAGAAACTGCTGATCATCAGCATTGCCGTGGCCTTGCTGCTCGTGGTTGCGGGAGCGGGGGCCGTCATCCTGCTGATGTCAGGAGATGACGGACAGGGTGACGAGGAAGATGTCGTCGTACCCGACAAGAAGCCCAGGAAGAAAAAAGCGGGGCCAGAAGTTCCACCGGTTTTCGTGAACCTGGATGCCTTCACCGTGAACCTGGTGCCGGAAGGCGACCAAGGTGATCAATACATGCAGGTGGTAATTGCCCTCGAGTTGGATGACATGAGCAGTGATGCCGCGCTGAAAAACCAGATGCCGCGGGTGCGTAACAACGTCACCATGATCTTGTCGAGCAAGAAAGCCTCCCAACTGCTGAGCAAGGAAGGCAAGGAGCAACTCGCCAAGGAAATCAGGGACGAGATCAACCGGATCCTGAATCCAGGCACCCAGGGACGCGCCCCGGAAACCCCCGTGCTGTCCGTGCTGTTTACCTCCTTCATCATCCAGTAAGCCTGACGGAGCACACTCATGGCCGGTGATTTCCTCTCCCAGGAAGAAGTTGACGCCCTCTTGAAGGGTGTCACGGGGGAAACGGACGAACCGGATGAAATGCCCTCGGAAGGATCGGGGGTCCGTTCCTACAATCTCGGCACCCAGGAACGCATCGTCCGGGGCCGCATGCCGACCCTGGAGCTGATCAACGAACGCTTTGCCCGCTACCTGCGCATCGGCATGTTCAACTACATGCACCGCAACACCGAGGTTTCGGTGGGACCGATCCGGGTGCAGAAATACAGTGAATTCATCCGCAACCTGGTGGTGCCCACCAACCTGAACCTGGTGTCTGCCAAGCCCCTGCGCGGCACGAGCCTGTTCGTCTTCGACCCCAATCTGGTGTTCCTGGTGGTCGACAACATGTTTGGTGGCGACGGGCGCTTCCACTCCCGCGTCGAGGGACGCGACTTCACCCCAACGGAGCAGCGCATCATCCAGGGCCTGCTCGGAGTGGTGTTCGCCGAATACAGCCGCTCCTGGAAGCCGGTGTATGAAATCAACTTCGAGTACATCCGTTCAGAAATGAATTCGCAGTTCGCCAACATCGCGACTCCCTCCGAAATCGTCATTTCCACGACGTTCACCCTGGAATTCGGGGGCGCGACGGCCGACATGCATATCTGCCTCCCCTACTCCATGATCGAACCCATCCGCGACCTGCTACACAGCACCATGCAAAGTGACCAGCTCTCTTCGGACAAACGCTGGATCAGCATGCTGCGCAAGCAATTGCAAGGAGCCGAGCTAGAACTGGTTGCCCAACTAGGCTCCACCAGCATCACCCTCGGGCAGATCCTGAAATTACGGGTCGGGGATATTGTCCCGCTCACCATCCCCGACCTGCTGAGCGTGGAAGTGGACGGCGTCGCGCTGATGGAGTGCCGCTATGGCCAGCAAAATGGCCAGTACGCGCTCCGGGTAGAACGCTTCATACAGACGGCATCCCAGACGGATGCCGCACCAGGAGAACGCAATGTCTGACGACGAGATTTCTGACGCCCAGGCGAACATGGGCATGGACGCCGCCCCCGCTACGGAAGAGCCCATTTCCGAAGATGACTGGGCCGCCGCGATGGCCGAGCAGACGGCCCCCAGGGAAGCGGCGGCGCCCGCCGCCCACCCCGCCGCCCACCCCGCCGACATCTTCCCCTCCTTCAATGCCCCCGGGGCGGCTCCAGGCAGCATCATGAACGAACTGGACATGATCCTGGACATCCCCGTGCAAATGACCGTGGAGTTGGGACGCACCAAGATCACGATCAAGAACCTCCTGCAACTGGCCCATGGCTCCGTGGTCGAACTCGACGCCATGGCCGGAGAGCCCATGGATGTCCTGGTCAACGGCACCCTGATTGCCCAGGGCGAGGTCGTGGTGGTCAATGACAAATTCGGCATCCGCCTGACGGACATCATCACGCCCTCGGAGCGGATGCGCAAACTGGGACGCTGATGACCCACTGACCTCGCAGCACCTCACGGAGACGCTGCCCATGGAGACGCTGCCCACGGAGACGCTGCCCATGGAGAGCAGATTGCTCTAAGATACGCAGATTCTTCGAGCTGCGTTGTTCATGCCCCCACTTCTTTTTTTCGCCCTCCTCACCCCGTCCGTTGCCCTGGCTGATACGCCAGCCCCCGGCGTTTCTTCGTCTGCCTTTCTGCAAGCCATGCTGGGACTGGCCTTCATCATTGCGCTGCTCTTTCTTTTTGCCTTCATGGCACGCCGGCTTCTGGGCGGCAAGGGATTCGGCCAGGGCGGGCTGAAACTGCTGGGGGGAGTGGCCCTGGGGCCCAAGGAACGCATTGTGCTGCTCGAAGCCGGGGAGCAATGGCTCGTCATCGGGATTGTCCCTGGCCAGATCCGCACGCTCCATACCATGCCCAGAGGAGAACTTCCTCCTGACAGCCCGGCGGCGCCCCTGCCCTTTTCCCATTGGATGCAGCAGTTCTCGGATCGGCGTGGGCATGGCCAATAACAAGCTTTTCTCCGCCGCCGTGCTGCGCGCCCTCTGCCTGCCCGGTCTGCTGATCCTTCCCCAGCTGGCCCTGGCCCAGGCCGGGCTGCCCGCCTTCTCGGCGACGCCAGGCCCCGGCAACACGACCACTTACAGCCTGACCATCCAGACGCTGTTGCTGCTGACAGTGCTCTCCTTCATCCCCGCCAGCTTGCTGTTGATGACCTGCTTCACCCGCATCATCATCGTCTTTGCCCTGCTGCGCCACGCCATGGGCACCCAGACCACGCCGCCCACCCAGGTCTTGATCGCCCTGGCCCTGTTTCTCACCTTTTTCATCATGGCCCCGGTGGCAGACCGGGTGTACAACGAGGCCTATCTCCCACTTTCCGAAAACAGGATCGACATCATGGAAGCGGCCGAACGAGCCTCGGTCCCGCTCAAGGGTTTCATGCTCAAACAGACCCGGGAGGCCGATCTGGCCCTGTTTGCCCGGCTGGCCAATATCGCAAAAATCGAGAAGCCCGAAGATACCCCGATGCGGATCATGATTCCCGCCTTTGTCACCAGTGAATTGAAGACCGCCTTCCAGATCGGCTTCGTGGTATTCATCCCCTTTCTGGTCATCGACATGGTGGTGGCCAGCCTGCTGATGTCCATGGGCATGATGATGATGTCGCCGGTCATGGTCTCCCTGCCGTTCAAGATCATGCTGTTCGTGCTCGCGGATGGCTGGCAGTTGCTGATTGGCTCGCTGGTCAAGAGTTTTGGTACATGAACACGGGCACCGTCATGGAAATTGGCCGCCAGGCCATTGAAGTCACCTTGCTGCTGTCTGGCCCCATGCTGCTGGTCGCCCTGGTCGTCGGCTTGATCGTCAGTATTTTCCAGGCCGCCACGCAAATCAATGAGGCGACCCTCTCCTTCATTCCCAAGCTGGTCGCCGTTTTCCTCACCTTCTTGCTGGCCGGTCCCTGGATGCTGCAACTGATGCTTTCCTACATGCGCCGGATGCTGGAAAGCATCCCGAACATCATCGGCTAACGTGATCAGCGTCAGCTCGGCCCAACTCGACCTCTGGATCGCCAGCTTCATTTATCCCCTGGTGCGCATTCTGGCCGTGGCCGCCACCGCCCCTTTCCTCAGCAATGCGGCCTTGCCACGGCGCATCCGCTTGATGCTGGGCCTTGCACTGACCCTCGCCATCGCCCCCATCCTGCCCGCCATGCCGGCGGTATCTCCCGCCTCCGGCCTTGGGCTCTGGATACTGGCGCAACAGATTCTGATCGGGATCGGCATGGGGCTTTCCATGCGCATCATTTTCACAGCGATCGAAATGGCCTCCTCCATCATCGCCTTCCAGATGGGCCTGGGCTTTGCCACCTTCTACGACCCTCAGAGCACGTCCCAGACCTCGGTCATTGCCAATTTCTTGACATTGCTGGCCACCCTGGTTTTTCTGGCCCTCAATGGCCATCTGATTTATTTCTCGGTGATGGCGCAGAGTTTTCTTGCCATCCCCATCACCAGCACCCCTTTGCACGCTTCAAGCTGGCATTTCCTGGCCAGTCTCGGCGCCAGGATATTCTCCACGGGGCTCCTCTTGTCGCTCCCCGTCATCGTGATTTTGCTGATCACCAACCTGGGCATGGGCGTCCTCAACCGTGCCGCACCGCAACTCAACCTCTTTGCGATCGGCTTTCCCATCACCCTGGCCCTGGGGTTTGCCGGCCTTTACCTGATGATGAGCTACCTGGTCGTGCCGCTAGAGCAAATCTTCAACGAAGGGCTAAATGCCATGCTCTATTTCGCCTTGCCCCCCGCTTAGCCTAACGCCACACCAGCTGGATGCTGCCCTCGCCAAAACGGCGCGCCCCCAGGGTCTGGGAGTCAATGCCTTCCATATAATCGAGAATCCGGTAGCTGCCATACCCCAGTTCGCGCTGCAGCTGGGCTGCCCGGCGCTTGAGGATGAGCATCGATTCGCCCTCGCCCCCTTTGTGATAGCGCTTCATGCGCAGCTGCATGTGGAACACATCTTCGCTGACCCGGGTTTCTTGAATTTCCCAGTTGGGCGCCAGGGGATCATGAATCAGGTAGGCGATGCCAAAATTGATCCAGTCGCCGCTCCCGGGTTTGAGCAGGCGGCTGGCCAGAGCGGCTGGCGCCACATCCTGGATCGTACCGTCTTCAACCAGTGAGTCATCCAATCCCACCGCAGCGCAGCCGCCCAGCACGACGCCCAGCAACACGACGCCCGGCAACACCCGCACCCGGAGGGTCATAAGAAATTGAACAGACTCAAGCCTGTCACTTTCATGAAGGATTGCTGGGCGGCCTGCAATTGCAACAGGTTCCGGGAAAGATCGGTGATCGCCTTGGTGTAATCCAGGTCCACCAGATCCGAAATCTGCGACTGGTACTGCACATCCAGGTCCCCGCCCAGCGCGCTGAGCGAATCCAGTTCGGCCATGCGGGCGCCGACATCGGCGCGGCCATCCAGGACATGCTGGATGCCTTGATCGATGCTGGCGCCAATTCGCAGCATCGCGTTCTGGAAAGCGGCAGGATCAGACTTGTTGCCCTGCTCCAGGGTCTGGATGAAGGTGTCCAGCGTGGTAAAGAGGCTCTCCGTGGCACTAGGGCGCAGCGTGAAGCTGTCGTTGGTTGCAGGATCACCGGTAATGACGACGTTGAGCTCCTTCGTGGGGTCAGTCGGATCAGGCAGAAAGATGGCATCGCCGGACTTGTAGGCAAAGGGGCCCGAGGTGGGAGTGCCCGGCATGGCGGCCCCTGGCGCCCATTCATAGATCGAATACTCCACCGTGTCCTTGGTCGTGTCGGTAGGGTAGAGCGGGTCCGGGGTCCGCGTGAATTCGAGGCGGTAATTATTGCCGCTGTAGGCCGTCAGCACGCTGCCGTTGCTGATGACTCCCGAGCCGGTATTCCCCGTGTCAGCCCCCGTCACGAATACACCATTCCCCTCGGGAATGGCTTCAAAGAACTGCCGCCCGGAATAACTGACTTCCATGAAACGACTGGCTTCGACCTGTAGTTGCCGGGCGCCACTATCCCCCTTGTATTGCACCTGCCCACCTTCCTGCACGAAAGGCTGGGTAGCGCCTTGATAGCCGGCAAAACGGTACAAACCATTGGCATCCGCACTGTTGGCAATCCCCAGGAACTCCTGGAACTTGCTCCGCAGATCGACGGCAATGGCTTTCAGTTCGCTATCCGAATAGGCGCCGTTACCGGCCTCGACCCAGCGGCTCTTGACGTCAATCAGACTGGTCCCCACCGAAGCCATCAAGCTTTCCAGTTCGGCGAGCTGGGCGCGGGCATTGCCTTGATTATCCAGAAACTGCTGATTGACATTGAGCTTTTGCTCCGTCACCAAAGCCTGGGAGGCTGCCACCGGATCATCCGCGGGGGTCACCACCCGCCGCCCGGTGGAAAACTGGTTCTGCAGCTTGTACAGATCGTACTGATTGCGTAACAGGCCATTGGCCCCGGAATCATAAAGCTGCGTTGTGCTGATTCTCATGATCTCTCTCCTAAGCAGCAATGCTGAGCAGGGTATCGAACAAAGTGGAAGCCGTGCTCATCATTTTCGCGGCGGCCTGATAAGCCTGCTGGTACTTGATCAAATTGACGGCTTCTTCATTCAGATTGACACCAGAAACAGCGTCCCGTGCCGCGATGGCCTGTTCCAGCACCGTGGCCTGGGCCTCGCCATCCACCTGGGCGACCTTGGTCTTGGTGCCAATATCGCTCACCAGCTGGGCATAGGAAACCTGGAAGGTGGAAACCCCCTTGCTGGCATCGCCGTTCATGGTACTGGCGGTCTGCAAGGCGCCGATCCTGACAATGTTGCGGGCATCGGCGATACCCCCAACATTGGCGGCCAGGGTGAATTGGTCGCCATCCGAAGGGATGCCACTGATGTTGAACTCGAAACCATTGGCGCTAATTTTGGCTCCGGGGGTGTAAGGCACCGAGTCGGTTGGCGCTGTAATCGTGTAATCCGTGCCATCCACATTGACCGTCATCCCGGCGGCGAAGCCGCTCAGGGAGGTGGTCCCGGAATCATAAGTCAGGGTCAAAGGCAGGGTGGTCTGGATCAAAGGCAGGCCGAATTGATCACCGTCCGAAGGTGTGCCATTGAAGTGGAAGGAAAAACCATTGCTAAAGCTGATCATGCCCCCGCTGGGGTAAGGTACTGAGTCAGTTGGCGCTGTAATCGTGTAATCCGTGCCATCCACATTGACCGTCATCCCGACGGTAAAGCCGCTAAGGGTACCGGGGGCGGGGGCTGCTGTATAAGTCAGGGGAGTCTCGTAGGAATCGCCAGTGACCTGACCAGACGTAATCCGCCCGGTTCCGGTATTGGTGGAGACGGCATCGGTTCGGACCGGACTCGCAGCGGCAATCTTGCGCACATCGGCAGCAATATCCTGATTCACCGCAATGTTGCGCGCCCCTTCACGCGTCGGCTGCAGCAGGTAAGTATCACCGGCAGCATGGCCAGGATTCATATTGAGCGTCAAACCATCGAAGCTGTAGGAAGGTCCCGCTACGCCGCCCGGAGGAGTAATGAACTCATCGTCACTCAAACGCTTGACGGTGAAATTCCCGCCGGCGATAAAACGAACTTCGTAATCGCTGCTGGCCAGCTGGGTATAGTAATTCCCTTCGCTGGAGATCTGCGGGGCGTCAAAGGTAAAGCTGGCAATACTGCCGGTCCCGGTATTGTTGGTGTTTGCAACCGCCTTGGGGTCGCTGATATTGAAAATCCGGGCGACAAAATCGGTGTCTCCCCACACATTACCCAGCAGATCCTGCCCCAACTGCTGCTGGGCATTGACCGTCAGGGCCAGGCTGGCAGCCATCTGCCCCAGCGTGCTGGTCGCCTGATCCAGTGCCTGGTTACGGAAGGACAGTACGCCACCGAGTTTGCCGCCATCCAGATAGTTTTCCGGCAATTCAGCGCCACTACCCTGCTGGGCAATGACATAGCGTTCCGGGTCGCGGGCCGAAGGACGTACTTCCAGCGCCACCACCTGATTACCGACCACCAGTTGCTGCCCCATGCCGGCAAAAACATTGAGGGCGCCCTGGGAATCCTGGACGGTGGTGACGCGGACCAGTTTATTGAGTTCAACGACCATCTGGTCACGCTGATCGAGCAGATCATTGGGGGTATGCCGCCCGGCAGTGCTCAATGCGACGATCTTTTCATTGAACAGGGCAATCTGCTTGCTGTAACTGTTGACCAGCCCAACCGTATCCCGGATCTGGGTATTCGTTTCTTCATGCAGTTCGGCGAGGCGATTTTCGAGCGTCTGGAAGCGCGTCACCAGCGCTTGGGCCGAGCTGACCATCGACTGGCGTGCCGATACCAGACCGGGATTGGCGGCAACATCCTGAACGCCCTGAAAGAACCCGGCCATGACCGGCGAGATGCCCGAGGTGGAATCGGCCAGCAGGTTGTCGATGCGGGCGATCATGCTGTGATAGGTATCGAGCTGGCTCGATTTGCTCTGGGCGGAATCGACCTGGCTTTGCAGCACGGCGCTGTAGCTGCGCACGACCGTTGCGACATGTGCGCCCTGACCGATGGCACCCGCGCCGGTCATCATGGCCACATTGGTCGCCTGAACGGTCGATTGCCGGCTGAAGCCGGCCGTGTTGGCATTGGAAATATTGTGCTGGGTGGTTGCCAGGCCCAATTGGGCCGCATTCAATGCCGTTACACCCGTACTCAAGAGGCTCATGATTCATCTCCGGTTCTTGCCGTTTGTTTACGGCGGTGGCGGGGATATGTTTAGCCTGATTATCCGATCAAGGCTTGCCGGAGTGTGGGTCCGTTGATGATGCTGGCCAGTTTCCCGGCGTATCCTGGATCAGTGGCATAGCCCGCCTGCTGCAATCTACGAGCAAACTCCGTGCCATCCTGAGACCCGATGACGCTCCCATAACGCGGATTATTGCGCAGCAGTTGCGCGTAATCCTGAAAGGATTCGGCGTAGGAACCATAGGCCCTGAAGCTCTCCTTCATCTTCACCGGCTGGCCATCGACATATTCGGTGGTGGTGATTTCCGTCGTCTTGCCCTGCCAGTTCTTGCCGGCCTTGATCCCGAACAGGTTGAAGGAGGGGCTGCCATCCGCGTTGCGGATATCGCGCTTGCCCCAGCCGCTTTCGAGCGCGGCATGGGCCACCAGAAATTGCGGAGGAATGCCGGTACTGCGGCTGGCCTCCACCGCATGCGGCCAGACCTGATCAACGAATTCCCGGGTCGTCTGCGGGGCGGCGCTCTGCGCCGCGCTTTGCTCCATCAGCGCATTCCCCGCCGGCACCGCAGGCCGCACCGCGGCCGGCAAGCCCGGCCCCGCGCCGATGCCGCCCGGCCGGGCAAGCGGCAAGTCGCTGAGCTCCAAAGCGGAAATACTTGCCGGTGGCGACGCCGCCATTCCCATCTGCTGCGACAGTTGCTGCTCCAGCAATCCGGCCAGGCCAAGGCTGCCGCTCCGGGATAGATCCTTGGCCACCTGCTGATCGAGCATGCCGGTGAAGAACCGGCTGGAATCGCTGTCCATCAGGCTATCCTGGCTGGTGGTCGCGCGCATGGATTTCATGACCATCTGCAAAAACAGGGCCTCGAATTCCTGCGCGGCAGACTTGACGCCCGCCTGGGGGTCGGTCTTGAACTGGGCGCGCAGATCCTGGGCCCCCTTGACGTCCATCGCCAGCCCCGGGCTACCTGCCGTCTTGATGGCCATCAGATGATCTCCAGATCAGCGCGTAGCGCCCCTGCCGCCTTCATGGCTTGCAAAATGGCGAGCAGATCCTGCGGGTTGGCCCCCAGGGAATTCAAGGCCTTGACCACATCGGCGAGATTGGTGCCCGCCTTGATGTTGAGCAGATTGGTGCCGCCCTCCTGCACCAGCCGGACATTGGCTTGATTGCTCCCATCCACTTGTTGGTCATTACTGATGATGACCGAAAGGTTGCCGTGGGAAATGGCACAGGCGTCAATGGTGACCTGCTGGTTCATCACCACCGAGCCGGTACGGGGATTCATGACCACCTTGGCCTGGGAACGGGTCGGCACTACCTCGATGTTCTCCAGGCGGCCCATGAAAGCGACCCGGGCATCCGGATATTCAGGTGCGATGACACGGATCTGGCGGCCATCCACGGCTTGTGCCACCCCGGCCCCCATCTGCCGGTTGATCGCTTCGACCACCCGCCGGGCCATTTCAAAATCCGCTTTCTCGAGTTCATACACCACATGGGGTCCCTGGCCGATGGTGGTGGGGACCGCCCGCTCCACCGTTGCCCCGCCGGGAATGCGCCCGGCCGAGAGGTGATTGATCTGCACCCTGGCACCCGGCGCGGCGGCGCCGGCGCCGCCGACCACCAGGCTGCCCTGGGCCATGGCATAGGTCTGGCCATCGGCACCCTTGAGGGGGGTCATCAACAAGGTGCCGCCGCGCAGACTCTTGGCATTGCCCATGGAGGACACGGTGACGTCGATGCTCTGCCCGGGCCGGGCAAAGGGCGGATGGTTGGCGGTGACCATCACGGCCGCCACGTTCTTCAACTGGATGCTCCTGATTTGATCCTGGGGAACATTCACCCCCATCTGGGAGAGCATGTTGATCACGGACTGGGAGGTGAAAGGGGTCTGGGTGGTCTGGTCGCCGCTATTATCCAGACCGACCACCAGACCATAGCCAACCAGCTGGTTGTCACGCACACCTTGAACCGACGCCAGTTCCTTGATGCGCTCGGCACGGGCCGGCAAGGTCCAGACTGACAGGGTGCAAAGAGCGGCCAGAATGGCCACCTTCCCCCGTGAATATTTGCTCAGACTTGCCATGATGCACTCCCTTATCAAAACGGAAGAGCCGTAAGGAAGAAACGTGCCAGCCAGCCCATGACCTGGGCTTCGCTGATGTAGCCGGCACTCTTGTATTCGATGCGGGCATCGGCGATCCGGCTCGAATCGACGCTCTCGGAGCGGATATCGAGCGGATTGACCACGCCCGAGAGCCGGATGAACTCCTGCTGATGGCCGATGGAGACCTGCTTTTCGCCGGACACGAGCAGATTGCCATTGGGCAGCACCTCGATCACGGTCACGGTAATGATGCCTTGAAAGACATTGTTGTTGTTCACATCGCCACTGCCGCTGAAGATATTGTCGCTTTTGGCCGCGGCATTGAGGCCAGTCGCCCGGTTCAGGGGATTGACGTTGAAGGGGGGCACGTTGAGGGCATCGATCTTGGCGTTCACTTCGGCGGAGCGGCTGGCATTGCTCTCGGCTTCGGCCGAGGCGCGGTTGTTTTCCCGGATATTCACGGTGAGGATGTCGCCCACGTAACGGGCGCGCCGGTCCTCGAACAGGGGCCGGGCCGAATAGGCCTGAAAGATGCCTCCGCTGGCGGCGGCCCCCCGGTCCTGGTAGGTCGGACGCACGGTCATGGGCTGATGCACGCTGGTGGGCGGCGTGGAGACACAGCCTGCCATGAGGGCGGCCAGCGTCAGGAGGACGGTCAAGACTTTCATGATCGCCTCGCTCACATCTGGGTCAGACGCGCCAGCATCTGGTCGGAAGTGCTGACCACCTTGGAATTGAGCTCATAGGCGCGCTGGGCTTCGATCATGGTCACCAGTTCCTCGGCCACATCGACGTTGGCGGTTTCCACATAGTTCTGCTTGAGCGCCCCCGCCCCGTTCAGGCCCGGCGTATTCGGCGTCGCGGTGCCGCTCGATCCCGTTTCCAGGAAGAGATTGTCACCCATGCTGTAGAGGCCGCCCGGATTGACGAAGGTGGCCACCTGGATCGTCCCCAGCGGCACCGGCGCCGGATTTGCCGCCTCGGTCATGGTGACGGTGCCGTCACTGCCGATGGTGACCGACAGCGCGGTAGTGGGAATGTTGATGTTGGGCTGCAGGGGATAGCCTTCCGGCGTGACGATATCGCCCTGGTTGTTTTTCTGAAAGGAGCCCGCCCGGGTGTAGGCCGAGGTGCCATCGGGCAGCAGGATCTGAAAGAAGCCATTGCCGTTGATGGCGACATCGAGGGCGTTCTGGGTGAATTTGAGGTTGCCCTGGGTGAAGATCCGGGCCGTGGACACCGGCTGCACCCCGGTCCCGAGTTGCAGGCCGTTGGAGACCTGGGTCTGCTGGGAAGACTGGGCGCCGGGCTGGCGGATCACCTGATAGAGCAGGTCGTTGAACACGGCGCGGGACTTCTTGAAGCCATCGGTGCTGACATTGGCGAGATTGTTGGCCACCACATCGATGTTGGTCTGCTGGGCATTAAGACCGGTGCGGGCAATCCAGAGTGAGCGAATCATGAGGGTTCTCCTTCTTAGCTGCTCAAGGCGAGCAATTGATCCGCCTGGCGGGCATTCTGGTCGGCGGTCTGGAGCAGCTTGATCTGCATTTCGAACTGGCGGGAAAGGCTGATGAGATTGACCATGGCCTCGGCTGCATTGACATTGCTGCCCTCCAGATTGCCGGAGGCCAGCCGCACATTTTCGTCTGCCGGCACAATGCCGCCGCCCCGCAGACGAAAGAGACCATCCTCGCCCCGTATCAGTTCGGTCTCGGGCGGGTTGGTGAGCTTGATGCGCCCCAGCACGTTGACCATGTTGGGCGTCCCGTAAGTCGGGATGGCGCTCACCGTGCCATCGCCACCGATGCTGACATTGTTGTCCGGCGGGATGCTGATGGGGCCGCCATCGCCGGCGACGATGTAACCGCTCTTGGTCTGCAACACCCCATTGACATTGATCTCCAATGCCCCGGCGCGGGTATAGGCTTCACCGCCATCCGGCGTCTGCACGGCAATCCAGCCCTGGCCATCGACCGCCACATCAAAGGGGTTGTCAGTACGCAGGATGGGCCCTTCATCAAAAACATCCTGGATCGACGCATCGACGACGAAGGCCCGGCTCGGCATCGCCTCGGACAGTACCGGTACCGCTTGGAAACGGTGCATCTGGGCCTTGAAGCCGACAGTGCTGGCATTGGCCAGATTATTCGCCACGCCAGCCTGCTGCATGAAGGCATTTTTTGCCCCCGTCATAGCGGTATAGATCAAGCGGTCCATATCAATCCCCTCCCTTTAGCTGCCTTAACGCAGGTTCACCATGGTTTGCAGGATTTGGTCCTGGGTCTTGATGGACTGGGCATTCGCCTGGTAGTTGCGCTGCATGGTGATCATGTTCACCAGTTCCTGGGTCAGGTCGATGTTGGACTCTTCCACCGCACCGGATTGCAGAAGACCTTTTGTCCCGGCACCGGGAGCCCCGATGAGAGGCTGGCCCGAGGCATTGGTTTCAACCCAGAGGTTATTGCCCACATTCTGCAAGCCGTTGGGGTTACGGAATTCCGCCAGAATCACCTGGCCCATGATCTTGGTCTGGCCGTTACTGTAGTTGCCCTGGACAAAGCCCTGTTCATCCACCGTTACGCGAGTCAGCATCCCGGCGCCGTAGCCGTCCTGGACAATTTCCCGGGTATCGTTGGGACTGCCGTACTGGGTGGACTCGCCCATGTCCAGATTGATCGTCACAGCCGGATCGAACCATTCCAGATCCGTGGTCAGATCAACCGGCGCCCCCGTTTCGATATCCGTGCTCTGGGTCATGTCCAGCGGGAAACGGTAGTCGCTGGGCAAGCCTTGAATCACGCCGTTGGGCTGGAAAACCAGCTCGGGGGGATTGGTCGTATCCGTCAACATGTACTTGTTGTCGAGGGCGGTATAAACCGCCCAGGTCCGGGCACCGGGACCGGTGTCCTCCTGGCGGACATAGTAGTTCGTCAGGGTGTGGGCCGCCCCGGACTGGTCATACACGGTCGCCGAGGTGGAGTAGTTGTACATACCGGTACTAAAGGTCGAATCCCAGGCAAATGGAGTCAGGGGCGTCCAGTTGGGATCCGTAACGTTGACTGCCTTCTTATCCCGGTTATCCAGGTTCACCGACAGCTTCAGGCCGCTGTTGGCCGGATCAACGGTTGATGACCACCCGGTCTGCTTCGGTGGAATCCCGCCTGTCCCCAGGGTGATGGGCTGAACGCTGGCCGTATCCACCGTGGTTCCGTCATAGGACATGTAGCCGGTCAGGATGGAGCCGTTGGAATTCACGATGAGGCCGTTCTTGTCCAGGTGGAACTGGCCGTTGCGGGTGTAATAACCGCTTTGGTCCGCCTGGCTCATTTGCACCCGAAAGAAACCATTCCCGTTGATGGCAATGTCCAGGGGATTGTTACTGACCGTGATGTTGCCCTGGGTAAAGGTCTGCTGGACAGCCCCCAGCTTCACGCCGATCCCCACCTGGGCAGAACTGCCACCGCTCAAGGCGCTGGCGAACAGGTCGGAAAAATGTGCCTGCGCGCCCTTGAAACCGACTGTCGCAGCATTTGCAATGTTGTTGCTAACTACATCCAGCGCCTTGGCAGATGCATTGAGGCCGCTCAGCCCTTGTTGGAATGCCATGGTCGTCTCCTAGCTTGATCTGTTAGAACACCTGTTTCACTGCATCGAGTTCCACATTGCCAAGACCGGCAATTTCGAGCATGAAACCATCCTTGCCACGACTCAATGCAGAGACCATGCCAGCTTGCAGGGAAGTGGAATTCACCAACTCGCCCCCCAGGGAAGCTGCCACCTTTATGCGGTATTCCCCTTCCGGCAACATTTCCCCATCCGCCCCCTTGCCAT
The DNA here is from genome assembly GCF_049658005.1 of Azovibrio sp. Classification (NCBI taxonomy): domain Bacteria; kingdom Pseudomonadati; phylum Pseudomonadota; class Betaproteobacteria; order Rhodocyclales; family Rhodocyclaceae; genus Azovibrio; species Azovibrio sp. The sequence goes on from NZ_JBASOH010000126.1 coordinate 29,728, forward strand.
CCCAGACAAAAGCGAAAGAACCGGCATCCTGCTGACCCAGATTCTGACGAGCCACTTCCGTGCCGTCCGGCTTGGTAATCACCACCTCAACCGTATCGGCAGGCCCATCAAGCTCGATCCCGGCCAACGCACCATTCTCCGTCAGCACCAGATCATCACCGGGGACCAGAACATTCTTGCCGATCAAATTTGCCGCCTGCAGGGACAAGGACTCGCCGTAGCTGCCCAACAGGGTCTGCATCGTCTTGTTCAAGCCTTCCAGGCCCGACACCATGTTCATCTGGGCCAGCTGAGAGGTCATCTCGGCGTTTTCCATGGGATTCAGGGGGTCCTGGTTCTGCAGCTGCGCCAGGAACAGGGTCATGAAGCGATCCTCCATATCCTTGGCGGCACTTGGAGAGGTATTGGAAGTGGAGGCTGCACGATTGGCAGTATTGATGTTGTCGATTACCGAAGCCATGATTCTTCTCCTAGTTACTGTTGGCCGATCTGCAAGGTACGCATCAGCATTTGTTTGGCGGTATTCATGACTTCCACATTGCTTTGATAAGACCGGGAAGCAGAAATCATGTTCACCATCTCCTCCACCGGATCCACGTTGGACATGCTCACGTAACCTTTTTCATCCGCCAGCGGATTATGGGGGTCATAAGTCATACGCGCCGGGGCCGCACTTTCCACGATTTGGGTCACCCGGACGCCCTGGGAAGCCT
>NZ_JBASOH010000127.1:0-18145 GCF_049658005.1 Azovibrio sp.
CATCATGGGTGGCGATGGCGGGCGGGGTGTCCTGGGTCACGGGGGCCGGTTCGGGAGTGGTCGACGCGGGGGCTTCGGCTTCCTGGGGGGCGGCCTTGCGGCGCCGGCCCTGATTGGCCGGCTTGCCTGAGGCGGGGCTGCTTCCGGAGCGGCTGCGGCTTCGTTTTGGCGGCTCGGTTTCCGTGCCGGGGAGGGGGGCACTGCCGGTCAGGGCGCTATCTTGCTCCAGCGGGGCGGGGGCGGGGGCGGGGGCCGGGCTGGCTGAAGTCTCGGGGGGCTGGGGGGGGCTGCTGCGGAACACATAGGCGCCGGATTTTTCATCCCGCCCGAAGGCGATCAGGCCGCGGTTCTGGGCTTCCTCGAGCAGGTTGCCAAAGGCCTTGAAGCCGTAGTAGGACTCGTTGAAGCCAGGGTTGCGGCGTTTGATGGCTTCCTTCAGCACCGAGGCCCAGAGTTTTTCGGTGTCGCTACGCTCGGCCATCAGGTCCTCGAAGGTGGCCATGGCCAGTTCGATGCCCTTGCTGCGTCGGATTTCCAGTTCTTCCTTGCGCTTTTTGTCGTCCTCGCCGCGTCTGCCATTGGCTTCGCGCGGGCTGTCCTTGGGGCTGGCGCTGCGCTTGGCTTCGCGGTCGCGCACCAGGTCATCGTAGAAGATGAATTCGTCGCAGTTGGCAATCAGCAGGTCGGACGTGGATTGTTTCACCCCCACGCCGATGACCTGCTTGGCATTTTCCCTGAGCTTGGAAACCAGGGGCGAGAAGTCGGAATCCCCCGAGATGATGACGAAGGTGTTGACATGGGACTTGGTATAGCAGAGGTCCAGAGCGTCCACGACCAGGCGGATGTCGGCGGAGTTCTTGCCTGACTGGCGCACATGAGGAATCTCGATCAATTCAAAATTGGCCTCGTGCATGGTGGCCTTGAAGACCTTGTACCGGTCCCAGTCGCAATAGGCCTTCTTCACCACGATGGAGCCCTTGACCAGCAGGCGTTCGAGCACGGGTTTGATGTCGAATTTTTCGTATTGGGCGTCGCGCACGCCCAGGGCGACATTCTCGAAGTCGCAAAAGAGGGCCATGCTGACGTTTTCAGGGGTGGATGCCATGGGCGGATCTCGGGTGAAAGGGATGCCCGGAGTTTACCCTGACGGATCCGGCCTGTCCCTTGCCGCATGTTTGTACAGGCCGGGGCCGGGCCGGGTAAACTCCGCTGCTTTGATCCGGGTGCCCTTTGCCATGACCTTTGCCTCCCTCGGCCTGATTCCTCCCCTGCTCGAAGCGCTGGAAAAGCTGGGGTACCAGCAGCCCACCCCGGTCCAGACCCAGGCCATTCCGGCCGTGCTGGCCGGGCGGGACCTGATGGCGGCGGCCCGGACCGGCACCGGCAAGACCGCCGCTTTTGCCTTGCCGATCCTGCAGCGCCTGGCGACCCAGGGGGCGGTGCAGGCCGGCGAAGTGAGGGCCCTGGTGCTGGTGCCCACCCGGGAACTGGCCGAACAGGTCCATCAAAGCTTTCGCGACTACGGCCATTTTCTTGTGCTGCGCACCTACGCCGCCTACGGTGGCGTCAGCATCAGCCCCCAGATCACCGCCCTGGCCAGGGGCGTCGATGTGCTGGTCGCCACTCCCGGCCGCCTGCTCGACCTGCACCGCCAACAGGTCCTGAGCCTGCTGCAGGTGGAAACCCTGGTGCTGGACGAAGCCGACCGGATGCTCGACCTGGGCTTCGCCAAGGAACTGGAACAGGTCTTGGCCGCCCTGCCCAAACAGCGCCAGACCCTGCTGTTTTCCGCCACGTTTTCCGACGACATCCGCGCCCTGTCCACCCGGCTGCTGCGCCAGCCGCTGCGGATCGAAGTCAGTCCGCGCAACAGTACCGCCAAAAAGGTGAAGCAGTGGCTCGCCCCGGTGGACAAGAAGAACAAGCCCGAATTGTTCTGTCACCTGCTCAAGCAACAGCGCTGGGGCCAGGTGCTGGTGTTTGTCAAGACCCGCAAGGGCGTCGAGCAGCTGGTCGCCACCCTCCAGGCTCGGGGCATCCACGCCGACTCCATTCACGGCGACAAACCCCAGGCCAGCCGCCTCAAGGCTCTGGAACGCTTCAAGGCCGCCGCCGTGCAGATTCTGGTCGCCACCGACGTGGCCGCCCGGGGCCTGGATATTGACGATCTGCCCCTGGTGGTGAATTTTGACCTGCCCACGGTGGCCGAAGACTACATCCATCGCATCGGCCGCACCGGCCGGGCCGGCGCCTCCGGCGAAGCCATTTCCCTGGTCTGTGCCGATGAAGTGAACCTGCTTGCCGCCATCGAAACCCTGATTGGCCGGACCCTGGAGCGCAAGGAAATCCACGGCTTTGCCCCGGATCACCGGGTGCCCCTCACCGGTGCCGCTGCTGCGCTGGCCCCCGGCAAACCCCAGCCGGCCAAGCCCGCAAAAACCCAGGGTAGGCGTTCGGGCAAGCCGGTTTCGAGTCAATGGGAAGGCTTTGACGCAGTGATTCCCGTCCGCAAACCAGGCAAGAGCCGTTCCCGCTAGCAGGGGTTTGAAGGCCGGGGCATCCTGATCCGGGATTGAGCTTGCCGGCATCAACCGCGCCGTGGTGAAATTCCAGCCGCCAGCCGCCAGCGGTTTGTTGTTACAACTTGACCCGTCCTTCGCAGGAGCCAGCATGAACCGCCCACTTGACTATGCCACCACCCAGCCCGAACGCGCTGAAATCGATGCCCTGCCTGGCCTGACCCTGCTGGAATTCGGCGTGGCCTGGTGTCCCCACTGCCAGGCAGCGCAAGCACCCCTGGCCCGCGCCCTGGCTGGCGAGCCGGCGATCCGGCACCTGAAAATCGAAGACGGCCCCGGCCGCCCTCTCGGTCGTTCCTTCCGCGTCAAGCGCTGGCCGACCCTGATCTTGCTGCAGGATGGCCATGAAGTTGCCCGTCTGGAAAGGCCGACCGAAGCCGGGGCGATCACGGCCGCGCTTCGCCAGCGCAAGGCGCCGACGGCGTAGCGCCATCCTCGCCTCCGGTGCCTCGCCTCCGGGGATCACCACCGCTACGGCGCGGCGGCGAGGTGTTTACTCGGCTTCGCCCGTGTCGCGGCGCGGTACCGTGGCCGGGTCGGCGATGATGGGACGGTAGATTTCCACCCGGTCACCGGGTTTCAGGGGGGCATCCGGCTTGACTAGCTTGCCGAATATGCCCACTTTCTGGGTTTCCAGATCGATGTGGGGGAACTGTCCGAGGATGCCCGAGCGCACTATGGCTTCCTTGACCGTGGTGGTCTCGGGAACTTCGATATTCAGCCACACCTGCTGGGTGGGCTCGGAATAGGCAATGCCGATCTGCATGGTCTGTTCTCCGTGAGTCAGGCGGTGGCGGGCGTGGTGGCGGCAACGCTGCGGGCGGCCAGGCGGTCATCCAGGATGCGCTTGCCGGCCAGCAGGAAGCCCAGCACGGCAAAGGCGCCGGGGGGCAGGATCATCAGCAGGGCGCCGCCATAGCCCGCGACCTGGACCTCCAGGAAGGAAAAGCCAGGGCCGAGCAGTTGGGAGGCCTGGGCAAACAGCGTGCCGCTGCCCAGAAATTCCCGGATCAGGCCGATCAAGGTCAGCGCACCGGTGAAGCCGAGGCCCATGGCCAGGCCATCCACGGCCGAGGCGGTGACACCGGACTTCACCGCAAAGGCCTCGGCGCGGCCCAGGATGGCGCAGTTCACCACGATCAGGGCGATGAACAGGCCCAGCACCTTGTACAGTTCGTGGAGCCAGGCATTGAGGGCCATGTCCACCACCGTCACCAGGGTGGCGATGATGACCACGAACACGGGAATCCGGACCTGGTCGCTGACGGTCTTCCTGATCAGCGACACGATGATGTTGGAAACCACCAGTACGGCGGTGGTGGCCAGGCCCATGCCCAGGCCGTTGGTGCCGCTGGTGGTGACGGCCATGGTGGGGCAGAGGGCCAGCATCTGGGCAAAAACCACATTGTTTTCCCAGAGGCCGTTCTTGACGATGGTGCCGAGGTTGTCGCTCATGGTCTTGCTCCTTAACCCTCAATTTCGGACTTGTGCTGGCTGAAGAATTCCAGCCCGCCCTTGACGGCCTTGACCACGGCCCGGGGGGTGATGGTGGCCCCGGCGAACTGGTCGAAAACCCCGCCGTCTTTCTTCACGGCCCACTGTTCGGGGGCGGGATCGTCCAGGGACTTGCCGTCGAAGGTCTTGACCCAGCCCCCCTTGCCCACATCGATCTTGTCGCCCAGGCCGGGGGTTTCCGTGTGTTTCAGAACGCGCACACCCAGGATCCTGCCCTCCTGGTCCACCGCCATCAGGATCTGGATCGGGCCGGCGTAACCCTTGCCCTCCACCTTGAACACGGCCCCGTTGAGCTGGCCTGCCTTGCGGGAGCGGTAGATCAGGCGTTTGCTGCCATCGGCCTGTGCCAATTCGATGGTGTCCCCGAGCAGGTCGTTGTCGGCGAAGCCAGGCGGGAGTACCTGGGAAAGGGAGTCGCGCAGGTCCTTGGCTTCGGCGGCGGCAATGGCGTCTTTGGTGGCATGGGCGGCCCAGGCCAGGGAGGCCGAGGCGAGCAGGGCGACAAGGCCCAGTAACAGCGGCTGGTAGCCGGTCTTTTCGCGGATTTTGTCCAGATTCATCTCAGGCTCCCTTCTTGGCGGGAATATCCAGGGGCTTGCCCGCCCGGGTACGGCCCAGGATGCGGGGTTTGGTATAGCGGTCGATGATGGGGGTCAGGGCATTCATCAGCAGCACGGCGAAGGCCATGCCTTCCGGGTAGCTGCCGTAGGTGCGGATCACCCAGGTCAGCAGGCCGACCCCGACCCCGAAGATCAGTTGCCCCGGTGCCGTGGTGGGCGAAGTGACGTAATCGGTGGCGATGAAGAAGGCGCCCAGCACGGCCGCCCCGGACAGTACATGGGGAATGACGCCCAGGTAGTGGGCCGGATCAAGCGCGTGGCCAATGGCGGCAGGGATCGCCAGGCCGGCAAACACGGCCAGGGGAATCTGCCAGCGGATCACGCCGGTAGCCAGCAAGAACAGGCCGCCGGCCAGCAGCAGCAAGGCGCTCGATTCGCCCAGGCTGCCGGCCCGGATGCCGATCCAGGAGATCAGGGGAGCATGGCCTGCGGCCAGGGCCTGGACCAGGTCGCTCCCCCGGGAAAGTTCGGTCTTGGCGTAGCCCAGCAGGGAGGCGCTGGCCATGGCATCCGGGGGGGGCAGGCCGGCCAGGGTGATCTGCAGGCCTGCGATGAAGCCCGGGGCAGCCAGGGTCGTCAGGGGGAGCGGCGTTACCCACTGGGTCAGGGGCAGGGGGAAGGAAATCAGCAGGGCCACCCGGGCCACCATGGCTGGATTGAAGACGTTCTGGCCGAGGCCGCCGAATACCTGCTTGCCGATCACGATGGCAATGAAGGCGCCGATCACCCCGACCCACCAGGGGGCCCAGGGCGGCAGGGTCAGGGCCAGCAGCCAGCCGGTGAGCAGGGCGGAACTGTCGCCCAGGGTGCGGCGGATATGGGGGACGCCCATCAGGCGCAGGCTGATGAATTCAAACAGCAGGCAGGCGCCCAGGGTGATCAGCCAGAGGAAAAAGGCGGGCCAGCCAAACAGCCAGAAGGCGTAGGCCGTGGCGGGGGTCAAGGCCAGCTGGACGCGCAGCATGGTGCGGCTGACTGCGTTGCCGCCATGGGCATGGGGGGATGCCACGGTCTGGACGGCGGTGTAGGCAAAGGGAGTCATGCGGTCGCTCCTTGAGGGGCTGGCAGATTGGAGGGGGCCTGGCTTTCCGGGGTGGCGGCCGCCTGGGCCGCGCGTTCGGCCTTGCGGCGGGCGGCGGCTTCGGCTTTTTCCCGGGCTTCCCGCTCCAGGCGCTGGGCGCGGCTCTGAGCGAGTTTCCGGGTGGACTCCTGGCGCAGTTTTTCCCGCTCCTGGGCGCTCAGTTCGCCCTTGGCATGGCTGAAATACTGCACCAGGGGAATGTGGGCCGGGCAGACATAGGCGCAGCAGCCGCAGGCAATGCAGTCCTTGAGCCCGGTCTTGACGGCGCCTTTCAAGTCGTTGGCCTGGATGTGGCGGGCCATGTCCAGGGGCAGCAGGCCCATGGGGCAGGCCCCGACGCAGGTGGCACAGCGGATGCAGGGCTCTTCGGTCCGCTCTGCCACCTCGGCGGCGCTGAGGGCCAGGATGCCGCTACTGCCCTTGACCACCGGCACCCGGGCCTGGGGCAGGGACATGCCCATCATCGGGCCGCCCATCACCAGGCGGGCCGGGGCGCTGTTGAGGCCGCCGGCGAAGGCCAGCACCTCTTCCACCAGGGTGCCCAGGGGCACCATGATGTTGCCGGGCTGGGCAACGCAGCCTCCGTTGACCGTGATCAGGCGAGCCACCAGGGGCCGGCCGAAGCGGATGGCCTGATGCACCGCCCAGGCCGTGCCCACGTTGTGGACCACCACGCCCACGTCACCGGGGCGTCCGTCGGCGGGGATTTCGTGGCCGGTCAGTTCCTGCACCAGCTGCTTTTCCGAACCCATGGGGTAGCGGGCCGGCACCGGGCAGATGCGGATGTGCGGCTGGGCGGCCGCCGCCTGCTGCATGGCGGCGATGGCTTCCGGCTTGTTGTCCTCGATGCCGACCAGGGCCTGGGTGGCGCCGGTGGCATGCAGCATCAGGCCGATGCCGTCCACGATGGCCGCGGCGCTATCGCGCATCAGCCGGTCGTCGCAAGATAGATAGGGCTCGCATTCGCCGCCATTCATCACCAGGGTGGTGACCTTGGCTTTTTCCGACAAGGAGAGTTTCAGGGCGGCGGGGAAGGTGGCGCCCCCCAGGCCGACGACACCGGCTTCGGCCACTTTCTTGCTGATTTCCGCCGGGGGCAGGAGGAAGGGATCGTTGAGGCCCTCCAGGTCGGCCCAGGCATCCAGGCCATCGGCTTCCAGGGTGATGGCCAGCACCGGCAGGCCCGAGGGATGCGGCGCGGGGATTTCACCGATGGCGGTGATGGTGCCGGAGGTGGGGGCGTGAATGGCGGCGGAAACGGCGCCCTGGGGGTCTGCCAGCCGTTCGCCCTTGCGCACTTTTTGACCGACCAGCACCACCGGTCGGGCCGGAGCGCCCAGATGTTGGGAGAGCGAAACAAAGAGGCGTTCCGGCACCGGCATGGTGCGGGTGACCGCGTCCGCGGCGGGACGCTTGTGATCGTCGGGGTGGATGCCCCAATCGCGACCGAAGAGTTTTTCCATCAGGCCCATGTCGGCATTCCTCAGGCGGCCAGCGGCTTGGGCATGACCCAATGCTGCAAGGTGATGGGGACGGGCTGCATCACCAGGGCTTCGGTGGGGCAGTGGTCGATGCAGGCGCTGCAACCGGTGCAAGCTTCCTTGAGGACGTTGTGGATCTGTTTGGGGGCGCCCAGGATGGCATCGGTGGGGCAGTTCTTGATGCAGCGGCAGCAGCCGATGCACAGGTCTTCGGCGATGGTGGCCAGTTTCGGGCCTGTATCGGCGACGGCGGCGAGGTCCAGGGCAAGGCCCATCTTTTCGGCGATGGCCACGGCTGTCGTCTTGCCGCCAGGGGGGCAGCAGCTGGCGGGCGCAGAGCCCGCCGCGATGGCGGCGGCCGCGCCGGAGCAGCCGGGAAAGCCGCACTGGCCGCAGTTGGTACCGGGCAGCAGGGCTTCGACTTCATCGACGATGGGGTTGGATTCGACCGCGAGGAAACGGCCGGCGATGCCCAGGATCAAGCCCAGGGCGGCACCGAGAATAGTGAGGCTGAGGATGGCGGCGATCATCGTGATTTCCTTAGATGTTGAGGCCGGAGAAGCCCATGAAGGCCAGGGCCAGCAGGCTGATGGTGATGAAAGCGATGGGGGCGCCGTTGAAGGCGACCGGTACCCGGGCCAGGGCGATGCGTTCGCGCAGGCCGGCGAAGATCATCAGCACCAGGGTGAAGCCCAGGGCGGAGCCGAAGCCGTAGGCCAGGCTCTTGAAGAAGCTGAAGCCTTGCTGGACATTCAGCAGGGCCACGCCGAGCACGGCGCAATTGGTGGTGATCAAGGGCAGGTAGATGCCCAGGGAGCGGTACAGGCCGGGGCTGGTTTTCTTGACGAACATCTCGGTGAATTGCACCACGGCCGCAATCACCAGGATGAAGGTGAGGATGCGCAGGAAGCCCAGTTCATAGGGCACCAGCAACCAGTGCTCCAGCATCCAGCTGGCTCCGGCGGCCAGGGTGATCACGAAGGTGGTCGCCATGCCCATGCCCAGGGCGCTGTCCATGCTCTTGGAGACACCCATGGACGGGCAGAGGCCCAGGAATTTGATCAACACCACGTTGTTGACCAGGGCGGTGGAGATCAGTAGCAGGATCAGTTCGCTCATGGCGGCGAGTCTCGACAGGGATTGCAATGCCCCCCTTCTGCAATGCGTATGCCAGCTTTCGCCATTTCACCCTGGGGCGGCTCGAATCGTCACATTGGCGCGGCTCGCGGATACTTTTGCACCAGACCGGTGCAAAAGCCGGGCTGTTTTTGTCGCAAAACCGACAGGGTTTTCTGTGGGATTGCTGCCAAAGCCCGACAAGCCAGTATTGGCGCGGGGGTCGGTCAAAAAAACTTTTGGTGGCATGGAATGTGCTGAATCCGGGTCCATCGATCTCAAGTCCGGGAGTCCACCCATGAATTTGAAGCCTCCCCCCAAGGCATGTACCGACCTGCCCCCGGAAATATTCCGCCAGGCGGTGGCTCAGGCCGATGTGGCGATTTCCATCACGGACCCGCGCGCCAATATCCTCTATGTGAATGAGGCCTTCACCCGGGTTACCGGTTACAGCCCGGTGGAGGCGGAAGGCAAGAATGAATCCATCCTTTCCAGCCGCACCACGCCCCGGGAGGTGTATCAGGAAATGTGGCATTCCCTTTCCAGCGGGCGCCCCTGGACCGGGCGCCTGCTCAATAGCCGCAAGGATGGCAGCCAGTATCTGGCGGAGCTGGCCATTGCGCCGGTGCTCGATGAAGCGGGGAATATTGCCCACTTCCTGGGCATGCACCGGGATGTTTCCGAACTACACAGCCTGGCCAATCGGGTGCGCAACCAGAAGGCCCTGATTGAATCGGTGGTGGATGGGGCCCCGGTGGCCCTGGCGCTGCTGGACGAAACCGGGCGGGTGGTCCTGGACAACCAGGAGTACAAGAAGCTGCTCACCGATCTGGGGGGCGGTGAGCCTGCCCGTGAGCCTGCCCATGTGTTGCTGGAAGCGGCGTTGCCGGCCTGGCGCGAGGAACTGCTGGGCCAGGCCGGCCCGGCCCGGCTGCCGCCCCGGGAACTGCGCATCGACCGGCCCGGCGGCGCCTTGCCACGCTGGTTCTCCTGTTCCGCCCTGCCCATTGCCGCTCAGGATGAGCGGGCCGATGGCTTCTATGCCGAAGCTTCCCGACATTACCTGTTGCTGGTCGCCAGTGACGTGAGCGCGCTGCGCCTGGGCCAGGAGCAGGCCCGTCTGGCCGCCCTGCGCAGCCTGATGGCCGAGGAAGAACATGCGGCGGCCCTGCGGGAGAGCCTGTCTGCCGCCCTGTACCAGCTCGAAGGCCCGCTCAATGTCATGAGTTCCGCCATCAACATGCTTTGCAGCCGGGAGCCCGCCATGTCCGGTGCCCTGAGTTCCGCCCTGAGCGAGGGGCGCCGCCATCTGGAAGAGCTGCGCCAGTTGATTCCCCATGACACCCGGGAAGCGGCCGCGCCGGTCAACATCAACGAAGTGCTGCGCGACGTGCTCGACGTCTGCACCCCGCGGCTGCTGGCCAACGGCATCATCGTCACCTGGCAGCCCATGCCCACCTTGCCGGGCATCCTGGGGCGGCCCATGCAATTGCGCTCCCTGTTCAAGGTGCTGGTGGACAACGCCATCGACGCCTTGTCCCAGCGGGGCTGGAAGCAGCGGGAAATGAGCCTGTCCTCGGCGCTGGTGGGTGAGCAGATCCGCGTCTGCATCGACGACCGGGGGCCGGGCATTCCCGCCGAACTGCAACTCAAGGTGTTTGAACCCTTCTTCACCACCCGGGGCAAGCAGGGCCAGCATCTGGGCACCGGCTTGCCCCGGGCCCAGCAGGCCGTGACCGACCACGGCGGTTTCCTGGACCTGCTGGACGCGCCCGGGGGCGGTTGCCGGGCCCAGGTGGATCTGCCGCTGCAAGGAGGGCTGGAATGAACGAGGAAAATCACGGCAAGTGTTCCGAGGGGCACGCCTATGCCTTGGGCGGCGAGACTTCCGGCGTGTGCGAGACGCACGAACTGCATCTTTCCCAGATGGATGCCCTGTACGGGGTCAGTCAGGTCCTGTCCCGCTCCCTGGATTACCGGGAAACCATCCAGGAAGTGCTGCGCATTCTCGATGAGTCTGCCGGCCTGAGCCGGGGCCTGGTGAGTGTGGTGGAACCGGATGGCAGCCTGCTGGTGCAATCGGTGCATGGGGTCGATCCCGGTCATTTCGAATCGGTGCGCTACCAGTCCGGCGAGGGCATCATCGGTTTTGCCATGGAAAAGAGCCGCACCATCATCTTGCAGCGGGTCGGGGACGATCTACGTTTCATCAACAAGATGCGGGTTTACGACCCGGGGCTGCCCTTCATCGCCGTGCCCATCAAGGTGGCCGGCAGCCTCAAGGGGGTGCTGGCCGTGCAGCCGGTGGTGGAGGATGATCCCCTGCTGGAAGACCGGGCCCGCTTCCTGGAAATGATCGCCAACCTGATCGGCCAGAGTCTGCGGCTTTCCCTGCAGGTGGAACAGGAAAAGCGCTCCTTGCTCGAAGAGCGGGACCTGCTGCGCCGCACCGTGCGGCATCAGCATGGTTTCGACAGCATCGTGGGCCATTCCGCCGTGATGCGCCGGGTGTTCGAGCAGGTGCGGCTGGTGGCCAAATGGAACACCACGGTGCTGATCCGGGGCGAAACCGGCACCGGCAAGGAACTGATCGCCAACGCCATCCACTACAACTCGCCCCGGACCCGGGGGCCGCTGGTCAAGCTCAACTGCGCCGCCCTGCCGGAAAATCTGCTGGAGTCGGAACTGTTCGGCCACGAGCGCGGCTCCTTCACCGGCGCCGTGGGTAGCCGCAAGGGCCGCTTCGAGCAGGCCGACGGCGGCACCTTGTTCCTCGATGAAATCGGCGAAATCTCGCCGGCCTTCCAGGCCAAGCTGCTGCGGGTGCTGCAGGAAGGGGAATTCGAGCGGGTCGGCGGCAGCCGCAGCATCAAGGTGGATGTGCGCATCATCGCCGCAACCCACCGGGATCTGGAAACTGCCGTCGACATGGGCGATTTCCGCGAAGACCTGTTCTACCGCCTGAACGTGATGCCCCTTTACCTGCCGCCCCTGCGCGACCGGCTGGAGGATATTTCCGATATCTGCCGCCACCTGCTCACCAAGGTGGGCAATGTGCAAAAACGCAAGCTCACCATCACCGACAGCGCCCTGCGCCGCCTGGCCAATTACGACTGGCCGGGTAATGTGCGGGAACTGGAAAACTGCCTGGAGCGGGCGGCGGTGCTGTCGGAAGACGGGACCATCGACGGGGACCTGATCCGCTTCCCCGGCCGGGAACGCATGCCTCAGCGGGCGGGCGTGCCCCTGGCCGCACCCGTCAGGGCTGCGGCGGTGCCTGCGCCAACGGGCGAACCCGCCGCGCCGGATGACCCCAATCTGTCAGAGCGCGAACGGGTGATTGCGGCCCTGGAACAAGCCGGTTGGGTGCAGGCCAAGGCGGCCCGCATCCTGAACATGACCCCCCGGCAGATCGCCTACCGGATTCAGACGCTGAATATCGAGGTCAAGCAGTTCTGATCCCGCCGTCCCTTTTCCCTGTTTTCCCCTTTGTTGCAGATCTGACAAAGGGAGGGAGAGGCGGCGCCTCATGGTGAGGTTCATGATGAGGAAGGTGATGAAATAAAAGGGTTTTTTGCTGGCACTGTGTTTGCTAGTCAAGTCTCTCAAGTTCATTCAAGGTTCATTCAAGGAGGTCATATGGCCAAACCCAGAAAACATGTGCTCGTCTGCGTCCAGGGGCGTCCCCCCGGCCACCCCCGGGGTTCCTGCCAGGAAAAGGGCTGCAATGAGGTCTATCAGAAATTTTCCGGGGAATTCCAGAACCGCAATCTCTGGGCCTCGGGTTATCTGCTCACCAACACCGGCTGCCTGGGGCCTTGTCATCTGGGTCCCACGGTTCTCGTCTATCCCGAGGGCATCCTGTACACCGGCGTCAAGCCCGAGGATGTGGCGGTCCTGATCGACGAGCACCTGATGTTTGATCAGCCCGTGCAACGTCTGCTGGCGCCCAGGGAAGTGTGGGGTTGATCATGGATGGCGCAATGCTCTACTGTGAAATCGGCGATATCGTGTTCTGCAAGGAAGCGCTGTTCAATGATGGCGGCATTCCCGATCTGCCCGAGGATGCCCTGCTGGCCCGTGCCGGCACACGCGGTGTGATCGTTCAGACCGGCGTGATCGAGGCGGATGAGCGGCAGGCCATCTTTCTGGTGCGCTTTGAAGGCGAAGATGGCCTGCTCGGTGGGCCTGTCGGCTGCCTTCCGGACGAATTGATCCAGAGCGAAGCCGAAGCGGCAATCCTGCGTCAGCAGGCCGTCTGAAGCGGCCGGCGCGGCAGCTTTCAGGCCGCCTGGCGGTTGCCGGCGGCCTGCAGGAGTGCCTGGATCCAGGCTTTTTGCGCCGCTTGCCGGCGGGCCTCTCCGAGGCGTTCGATGATGCGTTCTCGCACGGCGGCAAATGTCAGGGTTTCCCCGGGCTCGATGGCATCGCAGCGCAGCAGGTGCCAGCCCATCGGGGATTCCGTGGGAGCTGAAACCTGGCCGGCCTGGAGGGCGAAGGCCACCGTCTCCAGTTCGGGATAGAGTTGCCCGGGTTTGACCAGGCCGATCACGCCGCCTTCCAGGGCCGAGGGGCACTGGGAATGCTTGAGGGCGAGGGCGGCGAAGCTTTCGTGGTCGGTCAGGGCGGGAATCAGGGCGTTCAGGGTGGCCTGCACCCTGGCCTTTTCCCCGGGAGAATCAAACGTCATCAGGATGTGCTGGATGCGCCGCATTTCCGGGCGTTGAAAGGCGGCCGGATGGAGCCGGAAGTAAATTTCCGCCTCCACTTCGGAAACCATTCCGGCCGTGGCGGAAACCCGCTCCAGAACGGTTTCGAGGCGTAGATCGCGGTTGATGGCGTCCACCAGACTGGATTCGCTCAAGTGGTGCGCGCGCATGTCGGCCAGGAATTCGTCCCGGTCCGGATAGCGGGACTGGATTTCCTTGAGGCGTGCCTCTACCGCAGGCCAGGGCACCATCACCCCCGCGGCCTCCGGAGCGCCCAGGATCAGGGCTTCGATGCGGGCCTGATGCACGCTGATCTTGTGCAGCTTGGCCTGCTCGGCGGGGTTCAGGGCTGCCGGGACTTTTTTGAACAATTCCCAGGAAATCTTGAGCTCAAGATAGGCTTGCATGGTTGGCTCCGCGCTGATCTGCCGGGTGAAGAGGGGCGAGCATGGCTTCGGGAATCTGCAGCACCCGCCCCGGCAGGGTATCAAAATGCACGTGGTAGATGAGGCCGGCGGGATGGTCGCGGATCACCTTGATGATTTCGCCCGGATCGCCGGCATGGATGAGAAGCTCGCCACCCACCTTGAGGTCGGCGAGGCTGCTGACTTTTTCCCGGAATTCATACCTGGAGGGGACCCAGGGCTCGTCGATGCCGAGCAACTCCTCTTCCCGGCAGCCGACCAGGCGGTTTTCTTCGTAGAAAAACACGGTGTAGATGATCTGATCCTGGAGGAAGGTGCCGATGTCCCGGACCAGGCCGGTACTGCCGCGCCGCACCAGCAGTTCGCCCACATCGGCGCCGGGGAAGGTGCCGTCGTCCCGGACATTGCGGACGACGCGCACTTCGTCATCGATTTTCCACCTCGGTCTCATGTGCGGAAAACCTTGTCGAGCGGCACGAAGGAGGACATGCCGCCTTCCGGCGTGGGGGTGTTCTGGAACACGGCGAAAACCTTTTCGGTCAGGGCGTCGGATTTGACGAAGTCGTCGTAGGCCTGGGCAAGCCACTGCTTGTAGATGGCGGTCCTGCCGGCGTCATCGGCGGGCATTTCCCTGGCGTAGCGGGCCAGGTAGTCGTGGAAGCGCTGCAGGATGTGCAGGCGGTTTACCTGCACCACGCTGGGCTCAAAGGCAACGCCGAAGTATTCGAGGAAGTCTTCAGCGGTAGAAATTTCTTCCAGGGCTTCGTCCAGGGTCAGGGTGTCCATTTGAATCTCCTCAGGCAGTCAGGGGTAACGCGTGCTCCACCTCCGGGCGGGGGTGGAATTTCGGAAAAATCCAGGTTATCCATGGGGCAGGGCGCTCAGCGGGTTGGAGCGGATTGAGGCGGATTGGGTATCCCGCGCGTCATGATCGCAGCACAGCTCGCCTGCCGTGCACACGCCACAGCGTTCGCCCTTTGCATCGGGCGTGTCGGCCAGGGGCTGGCCCCGCTTGATGGCCTTCAACTCGCCCTCCAGGAGTTCGATACGCTCCAGCAGGCAGGTGATGGACCTGGCCACCGGGTCGGGCAGCAGATGATGGTCCAGGCTGATGCCATTGGCCGGGCGGGGCGAACCGGCCCGGGTCGGCACGATGCGGCCGGGCACGCCGACCACGGTGCGGTCACTGGGCACATTCTTGACCACCACCGAATTGGCGCCGACCCGCACCCGGTCGCCGACCTCGATGGGGCCGAGAATCTTGGCGCCGGCTCCCACCACCACCCCGTCGCCCAGGGTGGGGTGGCGCTTGCCCTTGCTCCAGGAGGTGCCGCCCAGGGTGACGCCGTGGTACAAGGTCACGTCGTCGCCGACTTCGGCGGTTTCGCCGATCACGACACAGGCGCCGTGGTCGATGAAGAAGCGGCGGCCGATCCGGGCTCCGGGGTGGATATCGACGTTGGTCAAGGTGCGGGCCAGGAAGGAAAGCAGGCGGGCCAGGAAGCGGAACTGACGCTTCCACAGGCGATGGGAAAGCCGGTGCATCAGGATGGCGTGCAGGCCCGGGTAGGTGGTGAGCACTTCGAGCGTGCTGCGGGCGGCCGGGTCACGCTCGAAGACGCAGCCGAGATCTTCGCGGATCTGGGCCCAGAGGCCCACGGTGGGCGGGCGGGCGGCGCAGAGGGGCAGGGCGGCAGTTTCAGGCATGGGGGCCATCCTCCGTAAAGGCCGAGGGGGCGGACGGTCGGGCATGGAGCAGCTCCAGGAGTTCGGCATCTTCCGGGGGACGCTTGGCGGCGATGACGAAGGCGCGCACGGCCCCCACCAGTTCCCGGGCCATGGCTTCGGAAAGCGTGACGCCGAGGCCGGCATAGACGGCCATCACGGCCTTGTGGCCGGAATGCTTGCCGAGGACGATACGGTGGCTGCGCCCCACTTCCATGGGATCGAAGCCCTGATAATTGCGGGGGTCCTTCAGGAGGCCATCGACATGGATGCCGGCCTCATGGGTGAAGGCGCCGGGTCCGATGATGCTTTTTTGCCAGGGAATCGGCCGGCCGGATGCCCGGGCCACCCGTTCCGAAAGGGCGGGAAACCCCTTGAGGCTGATGCCGGTCGTGCCGGCGTGGAATTTCTCGATGCCCAGCACCACTTCTTCCAGGGCGGCATTGCCGGCCCGCTCGCCCAGGCCGTTGACCGTGGTATTGACGTGGGTGGCGCCGGCCCGGATCGCGGCCAGGGTATTGGCAGTGGCCAGGCCCAGGTCGTCGTGGGCGTGCATTTCGATGGCCAGGCCCGAGCAGCTGACCAGTCGTTTGATGATGTCGTGCAGGCCGAAGGGTTCCATGATGCCCAGGGTGTCGGCATAGCGCAGGCGCATGGCGCCGGCCCGGGCCGCGACTGCGGCAATCGCCAGCAGGAAGTCCGGATCGGCGCGCGAGGCATCCTCGCAGCCGATGCACACCTCCAGGCCCAGATCCCGGCCCCGGGCCACATATTCGGGCAGGGTCTGCAGCAGCCAGGCGCGATCCTTCTTGAGTTTGTAGGACAGATGCTGGTCCGAGGCGGGGACGGAAATATCCACCATCCGGGCGCCCAGACCGGCGCAGGCCGCCAGGTCCAGGGGGTGCATGCGGCACCAGACCATCAACCGGGCCTGGAGGCCCAGGTCGGCCACGGCGCGGATGCTCTGGCGTTCCTCGGCGCCCATGGCCGGGATGCCCACTTCCAGCTCGGGTACGCCGATGGCGTCCAGCCCCAGGGCGATCGACAGCTTCTCCTCCAGGGAGAAGGCCACCCCGGCGGATTGTTCGCCGTCCCTCAGGGTGGTGTCGTTGATAGTGACTGCCTGCATGGCGGCCTCGAAAAAGCGGTAGGTAGAAAGTCATTAGCAAGGCGGATGCCAGAAATAAACTCACGTTGATTCAATGGCTTGCAAATTTGCGGCCGGCGCTTTGGCGGGGATGGAGCGGGCTGTGTCGTATTTCTGACAAGCACGACCGGGGGCGGATTGCCGGCTGCCGCCTGCGGCGCTTTGCTGGCAGGCGTCCGGGCCAGGCGGGGCAAAAAAATCCCCGGGGCGTCTTGCGACGACCGCCGGGGTGAGGTGAGGACTACTGAAAACAAGGATCAGGCGTAGGCCGGGGCGAAAGCCTGTTCCGGATGGGCGAGGGGGCCCTTCTCGGTCCAGTAAGGGGAGAGCTTGCGCAACTGGGCGATGATGGGGGGGACGGCTTCGATGACCCGATCCACTTCGGCTTCGGTGGTATAGCGGGAGAGGGAGAAACGGATGGTGCCGTGGGCGGCGGTGTAGGGGATGCCCATGGCGCGCATGACGTGCGAGGGTTCGAGCGACCCCGAGGTGCAGGCGGAGCCGGAACTGGCGGCAATGCCTGCCTTGTTGAGTAACAGCAGGATGGCTTCGCCTTCCACATATTCAAACGCGATGTTGCAGGTGTTGGGTAGCCGGTTGGCCGGGTCGCCGGTGACAAAAGCGTGGGTGACCCGGGCCAGGATGCCTTTTTCCAGCTTGTCGCGCAGGCGCCTGACTTCGGTGTTCTCGAATTCCAGATGTTCCATGGCCAGCTCGGCGGCCTTGCCCAGGGCGACGATGGCCGGGGCATTCTCGGTGCCGGCCCGCCGGCCGCGCTCCTGGTGGCCGCCGCGCAGTAGCGGACGGAAACGGCAGCCGCGGCGCAGATACAGGACGCCGATGCCCTTGGGGGCATGCAGCTTGTGGCCGGAGAGGGAGAGCATGTCGATCTTGCTGTCCTTGAGGTTCATGGGAATCTTGCCCACGGCCTGGACCGCATCGGTATGGAACATGATGCCCCTGGCGGCAGCCAGTCCGGCCATTTCTTCGACCGGGAACAAGGTGCCGGTTTCGTTGTTGGCCCACATCGCCGAGACGATGGCGACCCGGTCATGGAGCAGGGACTTGTATTCGTCCATGTCGATGCGGCCCTTCTTGTCCACCTTGAGCTTGTGCACGATATAGCCTTCCTTCTCCAGCCATTCGCACAGGGTGAGGATGGCCGGGTGCTCGACCATGGTGGTGATCACCGTGTTGCGTTCCGGCTGGGCCTTCAGGGCGGAGAGGATGGCGGTGGAGTCGGACTCGGTGCCGCAGGAGGTAAAGATGATTTCCGAGTCATGCTCGGCACCGAGCAGGGCCTGAATCTGCTGGCGGGCCAGTTTCAGGGACTTGCCCACCTGGCTGCCAAAGGCATGGATGGAAGAGGGGTTGCCGAAATGCTCGGTAAAGAAGGGGAGCATGGCTTCCACCGTGACGGGGTCGACCCGCGTGGTGGCGTTGTTGTCCAGATAGATGGGTTCCATGGCAGTTCCTGTCGGGATGGGGGCGCTTGCACGCGGGGTTCTGGCTCAAGCCTCTACGGGCATGTAGGAAACGGGCAGCACCTGGACCAGTTCGCCGAGGGCTTCGATCATCTTCTGCTGGATGCCGCCCAGGGTGGCCGCTTCCATCATGCAGCCGGAGCAGGCGCCCTTGAGGCTGACGTAGATCATCTTGCCCTGGACTTCCACCAAGTCCACATCGCCATGGTCGCGCTGCAGCATGGGGCGCACGGATTCGAGCACTTCCTCGATCCGCTTGATGC
>NZ_JBASOH010000128.1:0-18285 GCF_049658005.1 Azovibrio sp.
CAGGAGGATGTCGCAAAAGGGAAGCGCGGGAGAGCCGCCGCGGGTGGAGAGATAGCGCATGGCAAAGGACCAGAAAGCGGAAAAGGCGCGATTTTACCGCGCCCGCTCCGATCCGGGCAGGCTCTGCAGCAATCCCGCCACCAGGGCCAGGAGAAAATGCCCCAGCCCCAGCCCCACCAGCCCCATGCCGGGCAGTTCATGGCCCAGCAGGATGGCGCACGCAGCCCCCAGGAACAACAGGGCCCGCCCGGCTCCACCGGCTGCCAGACGCTGGCGCAGAGCCAGGCGGTTCGGCGTTGCCGGGCCGGGATGGCACCAGACCGGCAACAACTGGCTCAAGGCGCCCAGCACCAGGGGCAGCAGGAAAGCCGGGCCCAGGGCGAGGATGGCAAGCCGGGGTTCGAGCCGTTGAAAACCGTGCAGCAAACCCGCCAGTTGCAGCAGCATGAATCCCGGCACCGCCAGCAGCAGGCTGGCCGTGGCGCCGTCCCGCCACAAGCTGGAAAAGCCGAACCGGCGCTGCCAGTGCACCAGCAGGCGCAGCACCGGATATACCAGCAGCACCAGCCCTACCGCCGCCAGCAGGGGTCCCACCAGGGCCATGCCATCGAGCGCTGCCAGGGCAGTACCCCCCGTCAGCACCAGCACGCTGCCTAGCACCGGCCAGAGATAACGGCGCAGCCAGTGGCGGGCGTCCGGATCATGCTGGCCCAGGGCCGTGGGCAGTAGCAGGGGCAGGGTTCCCAGGGCGGCCAGGCCGACAAAGCCCAGGGTATTGAGATGCAAATGCAGGCTGCGCAGGGGCCGGTAGGCGGCCGGAACGGCCAGGAGGAGCGGCACCACCAGCAGCGCCAGCAACAGGCAGGCCAGGGAACAGCCATACCAGCGCCAGCCCGGATGGGGCGTGCCCAGGCAAGCCTTGGCCCGGCTCTTCATCCAGAAGATCAAGGCCAGGGCCAGCCCGGCCAGCAGGGCGGACAGGGGGTGCAGCAAGCAGCGAAGGCCGGGCTCCTGGAGCGCCAGGACCACGCCGAGGCCCAGGCCCTGGGCCAGCCAGGGCAGCACCTGGAAGAAACGGTGGGGAGCCCCGGTGCGAGTCAGCACCGGGACGAAATGCAGCATCGCCCCGCAGATCAGGGGCAGGACGCCTGCCGCCACCAGCAGGTGGAAGGCGGCCACGGGCGACAGCCAGCCGCTGGCTCCCGTGATCAAGGCCAGGACAAAAACGGCAAGAACGGCGAAGACGAGGGGGGTCACGGCAATCCACCGGGAAACGAAACGGGAGCCCTGAGGCTCCCGCAGTTCATGATAGGTACGCCATCGGATTTACTGCAACTCTTCGAGGCGCAGCTTGATGACCTTGCCCTGCACCGCGGCCAGGGCTTCTACCTTGGCAATGGCGGCATCGGCGGCCTTTTCCCGGCAGCGATGGGTGAGGATGATGATGTCGGTCTGGGCCTCGCCTTCCTGCGGCTCGCGCTGCAGCATGGCGTCGATGGAGATTTGCTGGTCGGCTAGGATGCGGGTGACATCGGCGAGCACGCCGGGCCGGTCTTCCACCTGCAGGCGCAGGTAGTAGGCGGTCTCGGCTTCGGCGATCGGCAGAATCGGCAGATCGTGCAGCTGGTCGGGCTGGAAGGCGAGGTGCGGTACCCGGTTGTCCGGGTCGATGGTGGCGGCGCGCGCCACATCCACCAGGTCGGCGATCACCGAGGAGGCGGTGGGCTCGGCGCCGGCGCCCTTGCCGTAGTAGAGGGTGGCGCCCACGGCGTCGCCCTTGACCAGGATGGCGTTCATTGCGCCTTCGACATTGGCGATCAGGCGTCTGGCCGGCACCAGGGTGGGGTGCACGCGCAGTTCCACGCCATCGTCACGGCGCTTGGCGATGCCAAGCAGCTTGATGCGGTAGCCGAGCTGCTCGGCATACTTGATGTCGGCGGCCTGGAGCTGGGTGATGCCTTCCACATAGGCCTTGTCGAACTGGACGGGGATGCCGAAAGCCACGGAGGCAATCAGGGTGGCCTTGTGGGCGGCATCGATCCCCTCGATGTCGAAGGTGGGGTCGGCTTCGGCGTAACCGAGGCGCTGGGCTTCCTTCAACACCTCGGCAAAGGGCAGGCCCTTGTCGCGCATTTCGGAAAGGATGAAGTTGGTGGTACCGTTGATGATGCCGGCGGCCCATTCGATGCGGTTTGCGGCCAGACCTTCGCGCAGGGCCTTGATGATGGGAATGCCCCCGGCCACGGCGGCTTCGAACGCCACCATCACGCCCTTCTCCTGGGCGGCGGCAAAGATTTCATTGCCATGCACGGCGAGGAGGGCCTTGTTGGCGGTGACCACATGCTTGCCGTTGGCGATGGCCTGCATGACCAGTTCCCGGGCCACGCCGTAGCCGCCGATCAGTTCCACCACCACGTCCACGTCCGGGTCGTTCACCACGGCAAAGGCGTCGTCGGTGATCCTGCAGGCGCCGCCGGTAACTTGCCTGGCCAGTTCCAGATTCTTGTCGGCCACCACGGAAATACGGATGGGCCGGCCGGCGCGACGGGTGATTTCCGCTGCGTTGCGGGAGAGAACGGTAAAGGTGCCGCCGCCGACGGTACCGCTGCCAAGAAGGCCAACATGGATGGGTTTCATGAGATTCGATTCACCAGGGTTCGACTCAGGTTCGAGAGGGGTTGGAAAAAACGGCAGGGCATCCGCTCAAGCGGCGCTGCCGTGGCGCTTGCGGTAGTTTTCCAGGAAGCGGGCGATGCGGCCGATGGCGATGCGCAGATCGTCCTCATGGGGCAAAAACACCAGGCGGAAATGATCCGGGTGGGGCCAGTTGAAGCCTGTGCCCTGCACCAGCAGCACCTTTTCCTCCTGCAGCAGTTCGGCGATGAAGGCCTGATCGTCCTGGATCGGATAGACCTCGGGATCGAGGCGCGGGAACATGTACAAGGTGGCCTTGGGCTTGACGCAGCTGACACCGGGAATGGCGGTGATCAGCTCATGCGCCAGATCGCGCTGGCGACACATCCGGCCGGCCGGGGCCACCAGATCGTCGATGCTCTGATAGCCTCCCAGGGCGGTCTGGATCGCATACTGGCCGGGCACGTTGGCGCACAGGCGCATGGAGGCCAGCATGTTGAGGCCCTCGATGTAATCCTGGGCGTGGCGCTTGTCGCCGCACACCACCATCCAGCCGGCGCGGTAGCCGCAGGAGCGGTAGTTCTTGGAAAGGCCGTTGAAGATCAGCGTGAGCACGTCCTCGGAGAGGGCAGCCAGGGAGGTGTGGGTGTTGCCGTCATAGAGCACCTTGTCATACACCTCGTCGGCGCAGAGGATCAGGTCGTGCTGGCGGGCGATTTCCACCAGTTCCTTCAGCAGCTCGTCCGGGTACAGGGCGCCGGTGGGGTTGTTGGGGTTGATGATGACGAGGGCCCGGGTATTCGGGGTGATCTTGCTGCGGATGTCGTCCAGGTCCGGCAGCCAGCCATTGGCTTCGTCGCACAGGTAATGCACGGGCGTGCCGCTGGAGAGGCTCACCGCCGCCGTCCACAGCGGGTAGTCGGGAGCCGGCACCAGCACCTCGTCGCCGGGATTCAAGAGGGCGTTCATGGACATCACGATCAGCTCGGAGACGCCGTTGCCGATGTAGATATCCTCGATATCCACCCCCTTGATGTGCTTTTCCTGGGTGTAGTGCATGATCGCCTTCCTGGCGGCGAAAATGCCCTTGGAATCCGAATAACCCGCCGAGTTGGGCAGGTTGCGGATCATGTCGAGCTGGATTTCTTCCGGCGCGTCGAAGCCGAAGGCCGCCAGGTTGCCGATGTTGAGCTTGATGATCTTGTGGCCCTCGTCTTCCATCTGCTTGGCCTGGGTCAACACGGGACCCCGGATGTCATAGCAGACGTCGGCAAGCTTGTTCGATTTCAGTACGGGCTTCATCGTTTTTTTCCTGGCACTCGCCTTCATCCTGCCCTTTTGGGGGCGGCGGGTCTGGCTGGCTTTTTTGTGAGTCGTCACAACTATCCGCTTTCCCCGATCCCTGATGCCCCTGTTCTGGAGCCTTGGCCGACCGGCGAAAAAGCTATAATCCTACTTCAAGCCATGGTGCACCGCAATTTTGACGGACCGGCCAACTCACTTTCCTCCTTCAATGAAACTCCACGACAACAGTGATCCAGGACTCAAGCTCTTCACCAGCCACGGCGAAGGCTATGTAACCGTCAACCGGGAGCGCTTCGAAAACAACTTGCTGGTGCTGCCGGACCGGATCGAGCCGGCCTGGACCGGACACGACTTTGCCAGACTGTGCATCGATGACTTCGCCCGCCTGGCGGCCTGCGGTGCCGAAATCGTGCTGCTTGGCACCGGCCTTCGCCTGCGCTTTCCCCATCCGGCCCTGCAACAGCCCCTGATGGCCGCCGGCATCGGCCTGGAAGTCATGGACACCGCCGCCGCCTGCCGCACCTACAACATCCTGGCCAGCGAAGGCCGCAAGGTCGCCGCCGCCCTGCTGATCGAAACCCCGATCGAAACCCCATGAGCCAGATTGCCCTGCGCATTCATGTCGGCACCCTGGCAGGCGCCCGCCGGGGAGTTCCCCTGCTGCTCGAAAAGCTGCTGGCGCAAAAGGCCCGCGCCACCTTCCTCCTCTGCCTGGGCCCGGACCAGTCGGGCCGCGCCTTCGGCCAGGCCCTGGGCATGGCCCGCCACTGCTGGAAAACCCCGCTCCGGGGCACGCTGATCCCCGCCCAGGAAATCGGCAAACTGGCCGCTGACAGCCTGCGCCAGATCGAAACGCAAGGCTTCGAGGCCGGCATTTCGGCCTGGAACCGGGTGGCCTGGGAAAAACAGGCCGCCGCTGCCAGCAATGACTGGATTGCCGCCGATATCGACCGGGCCATGCGGGCTTTTGACCGCCTGTTCGGCCATCCCCCCCGGATTTTCGGCGCCCCCGACTGGCAGGCCCACCGCCACCAGCTGCGCCTGCTGCAACGCCACGGCTTCCAGCTTGCCTCCGATTGCCGGGGCCAGCATCCTTTCCTGCCGGTGTACGAGGGAGAACCCCTGCCCTGCCCCCAATTGCCCACCACCCTCCCCACCCTGGAAGAGTTGATGCGCGGGGGCCGCAGCGATACAGATTCAGTGCAACGGCTCCTGGAACTCAGTGCCCAAACCACTGCCCCCCAGGTTTTCAGCCTGCGGGCCGAGCACGAAGGCCTGGGCTACCGTACGGCCCTGGAGCAACTCTGGCAGGGCTGGCAACAGCAGGGACATGCCCTGTGCGCCCTGGGTGATCTACTTGCCGGCCTGGAGATGAAAAACCTGCCCTATGCCGGGATCCACCGCGCCGGGATTCCCAACCGGGAAGGGAGCCTGTTCCTGCAGGGCAGGCAGCATCTGGACTGAATCACGGCCCTTGACCGGGGCGCGCCCCCCCATGACAATCCCCTCACCCAACCCCAAGGAAATCGTCATGTCCGACCCCCAGGTCGCCGACTTCACCCTCCCGGCCACCAGCGGCCAGACCTTCACCCTCTTTGCCCAGCACGGCAAGAAGGTGGTGATCTACTTCTACCCCAAGGACAGCACCCCCGGCTGCACCACCGAGGCCATGGAATTCCGGGATTCATACCCCGACTTTCTCGCCACCCACGCCGTGATCGTCGGCGTCTCCCGGGACAGCCTGAAGTCCCACGAGAACTTCAAGGCCAGACTCGGCCTGCCTTTCGAGCTCCTGAGCGATGCGGAGGAAACCCTCTGCCGCCAGTTCGAAGTCATCAAGACGAAAAAAATGTACGGCAAAGAGGTAAGGGGCATCGAACGCAGCACCTTCGTGATCGACCAGGACGGCGTGCTGCGCCGCGCATGGCGGGGCGTCAAGGTGCCGGGCCATGCCCAGGAAGTGCTTGATTTCGTGAAAACCCTCTAACCGCCAACTTTCCGGAACTCCCGCTCATGGCCAGAAAAACCAGCAAGAAAGCCGAAGCCACCAAGATTTTCGTTCTCGACACCAACGTACTGATGCACGACCCCTCCAGCCTGTTCCGCTTCGAGGAGCATGACATCTTCCTCCCCATCATGACCCTGGAGGAACTGGACAACCACAAGAAGGGCATGTCCGAAATCGCCCGCAATGCCCGCCAGGTTTCCCGCAGCCTGGACGAATTGCTGTCCACCGCCGAGGACATCGAGGAAGGCATTCCCCTGGACGAGCCCAGCAAGGGCCTGGCCTCGGGCCGGCTGCTGCTGCAGACCGAAGCCATCAGTTCCGAACTGCCGCCGGCCCTGCCCACCTCCAAGGTGGACAACCAGATCCTGGCGGTGGTGATCCACCTGCAGCGGCGCTACCCCAAGCGCCTGGTGGTCCTGGTGTCCAAAGACATCAACATGCGCATCAAGGCCCGCTCCCTGGGGCTGCCGGCAGAAGACTACTTCAACGACAAGGTGCTGGAAGACACCGACCTGCTCTATCCCGGAACCCGCGCCCTGCCCGCCGATTTCTGGGAAACCCACGGCCAGGGCATGGAATCCTGGAAGAAGGACGGCAAGACCTACTACCGGGTCACCGGCCCCCTTTGCCCCGACTTCCTCCTCAACGAATTCGTGTATCTGGAAGGCGAGTCGGAATTCACCGCCCTGGTCAAGGAAGCCGCGGGCAAGAAGGCCGTGCTGGAGACCCTGGTCGACTACAGCCATCCCAAGCATGCGGTGTGGGGCATCCATGCCCGGAACCGGGAGCAGAATTTCGCGCTCAACCTGCTGATGGACCCGGAGATCGACTTCATCACCCTGCTCGGCCAGGCAGGCACCGGCAAGACCCTGCTGACCCTGGCCGCCGGCCTGACCCAGGTGCTGGAAACCAAGCGTTACGCCGAAATCATCATGACCCGGATCACCGTCCCGGTGGGCGAGGACATCGGCTTTCTGCCCGGTACCGAGGAAGAAAAGATGGCCCCCTGGATGGGCGCCCTGGAGGACAACCTGGAAGTGCTGACCCGCAGCGAGGATAGCACCGGCGCCTTTTCCGGAGAATGGAGCAAGGCCGCCACCACGGATCTGATCCGCTCCCGCATCAAGGTGAAATCCCTCAATTTCATGCGCGGCCGGACCTTCCTGAACAAGTTCCTGATCATCGACGAGGCCCAGAATCTGACGCCCAAGCAGATGAAGACCCTGATCACCCGGGCCGGGCCGGGCACCAAGGTGATCTGCCTGGGCAATATCGCCCAGATCGACACCCCCTACCTGACCGAAGGCTCCTCCGGCCTCACCTATGTGGTGGACCGTTTCAAGGGCTGGAATCACTCGGGCCACATCACCTTGCAACGAGGTGAGCGCTCGCGGCTGGCCGACCACGCCGCCGAAGTGCTGTGATGGCGTTATAATCGCCCGGCTCCCAAAACAAACCGCGCCCCTGGCGCGGTTTGTCCTTCTGCAGAACTCTTGACCGGAACTCATTTTGAAACGTCGCGCCTTCCTTGCCGCCGGCCTGCTCTCCTTGTTTGCATCCCCTGCGGCCCTGGCTGCCCGAAAAAAGGATGCCAGCAAGAAAACCGCTTCAAAATCGACCTCGAAATCAAGCCACAAGAAAACCAGGCGCTCAGGCAAGCCGCAGGGTAAAGCGCAAGCCAGATCCCAGACCACGGCAGAAAACCCGGTGCTGGAATCCCCCTACCGGGGCTCATCCGCCACCCGCCTGCCCCCGGTCAAGGCGCAGGAACCCCCGGCGCTCTGGCGCATCTTTGAAATCAGCACCTCCTTGCAGCTGAAATCATCGCAAGGCCGCCAGCGCCTGTGGCTGCCCCTGCCCATGAGTCAGGACACGCTCTACCAGCGCAGCCTGGGCCACACCTGGAAGGGAAATTTCGAACTGGGCAGCCTGAGCCGCCTCCCCGACGGAGAACTGGAAGCGTTCTATTGCGAATGGCAGGAAGGGGTGACCCCGCAACTCGAACTCAGGACCACCGTCACCACCGCCGACCGGCACTTCGATATTTCCCGCCGCACCCTGCCACCGGAGCGGGAAGACATCCTGCGCCGCAACCTGCAAGCGTCCCGGCAGCTACCCAATGACGGCGAAGCCTACAAGCTGGCGCAGCGCATCATCGGCCGCATCCTTGACCCGGTGGCGCAGGCCAAGGCCATTTTCGACTGGGTGGTGGATAACACGGAATATGACCCCAGCCTGCCCGGCGTCGGCAGTGGCGACGTGCGCCGCCAGCTCGAACAGCAGCGCTTTGGCGGGCGCTCCGCCGACATCAACGGCCTGTTCGTGACCCTGTGCCGCGCCATCGGCATCCCCGCCCGGCGGGTGTTCGGCCATCGCATCGAACAATCCCGCATCTCGCCGAGCCTGGGAATCAGCCAGGGCGATGCCACCCGGGCCCCCCACTGCCGGGCCGAGTTTTATGTGCCCGGCTATAGCTGGATCCCCGTAGACCCCAGCGATGTGCGACGCACCATCGCCAAGGAAGGACTGGATCACCGGGACCCCAAACTCGTCGCCCTGCGCAAGATCCTGTTCGGCGTCTGGGAAATGAACTGGATGGCCTACAACGTCGCGGAAGACCTGGTGCTGCCGGGCGGGAAGTCCGTTCATTTCTTCACGCTCCCCCTGCTGGAACGCCAGGAAGGAACCCTGAATGGCCTCGACCCCGACGGCTTTTATCGTATTTCAAGCCGCCAGATCATTGCCTGAGCCCAGGCCAGGGCGCCCCACCTTTCAGCCGTTTCAATACTGCGAATCCACATACCCCCCCTGGGCCAGGCTTTCAAAACGGGTGTATTGCCCCAGGAAGGCCAGCCGCACCGTGCCGGTGGGGCCATTGCGCTGCTTGCCAATGATGATTTCAGCAATCCCTTTATCCTGAGATTCCGGTTTGTAGTACTCATCCCGGTACAGCATCATGATCACATCCGCATCCTGCTCGATGGCGCCGGATTCTCTCAAGTCCGACATCATCGGCCGTTTGTCGGTGCGCTCTTCCACTTTGCGGGAGAGTTGGGACAGGGCAATGATGGGCACCTGCAATTCCTTGGCCAGGGATTTGATGGAGCGGGAAATTTCCGACACTTCCGTGGCCCGGTTCTCATTCTGGCGGGCCGATGACATGAGCTGGATGTAGTCGATCACGATCAGGCCCAGCTTGCCGCACTGACGATGCAGGCGCCGCGCCCGGGCGCGCAGATCCACCGGATTCAAGCCGCCCGTCTCGTCGATATAGATGGGAGCCTCGTGCAGTTGCCCCAGCGCAAACGAAAGCTTCGACCATTCTTCGTCGTTGAGCTTGCCGGTGCGCACCCGGCTCGAATCGAGGCGGCCAATGGACGCCATCATCCGTGTCGCCAGCTGGGTCCCGCCCATTTCCATGGAAAAGATCCCCACCGGCAGACCGGCAATCGTGGCCACATTTTCAGCGATGTTCAAGGCAAAGGCGGTTTTACCCATCGAGGGCCGGCCCGCCACGACGATCAAGTCGCCCGGCTGTAGACCCGATGTTTTCTGGTCGAGATCGAAAAAGCCTGTCGGCACCCCGGTGATATCGGAAGGATTATCCCGGTCATGCAGTTCCTGGATGCGCTCCACCACCTGGGTCAGCAGGGGGTTGATATGGACGAAGCCTTCCGAGCTGCGCGAACCCTTCTCGGCGATCTCGAAGACCTTGGCTTCGGCCTCGTCCAGCAAGGTCTTGGCGTCCCGGCCCAGAGGGTTCAGGGCATTGCCGGAGATTTCGTCCGCAGCCGCCACCAGCTGGCGCAAAATGGCGCGCTCCCGCACGATTTCGGCGTAGCGGCGGATGTTGGCGGCCGAAGGGGTGTTGTTGGCGAGTTCGCCCAGGTAGGCCAGGCCGCCCGTGTGTTCGCTTTCCCCCCCGGCATCGAGGGCCTCCGCCACGGTCACGGCATCCGCAGGCTTGCCTTTTTCCAGCAGGCTGCGAATCTGCCGGTAGATGCGCTTGTGTTCGTCGCGGTAAAAGTCAGTATCGGCAATCATGTCGCCGATGCGGTCCCAGGACTGGTTGTCCAGCAACAAGCCCCCCAGAACGGATTGCTCGGCTTCGATGGAATGGGGCGGCACCCGGAGTTGGGCAATGGCCGGGTCGATCGTCGACCGGGACTTCTTGAAAGGGCGTTGTTCACTCATAGGGGCCAGAGTTTAACCCGTCGCAGCAGCGGATCAGCAAAAAGGCCCTGCACGCAGCAGGGCCTTTTGCGAGCGGCAGGAGGATTTATTCGCCCGCCACCGTCACCACCACCGTCGCCAGCACGTCGGTGTGCAGGAAGATTTCCAGGGGGAATTCACCGGTCGCCTTCAGGGGGCCTTCAGGCATGCGCACATCGGCCTTATCCACGGCAAAACCCGCTTCTTTCAGGGCATCCGCCACATCGTGGTTGGTCACGGAACCAAACAGACGACCGTCCATGGCGGACTTGCGGGTGATGGTCACGGAGACGCCGTTCAGCTTGTCGGCCACGACCTGGGCAGCCGCCAGCTTTTCAGCCTGGATCTTTTCCAGTTCGACGCGGCGGGCTTCGAATTCAGCCAGCGCGGCGGGGGTGGCCCGCTTGGCCTTCTTCTGGGGGATCAGGAAATTACGGGCAAAACCGTCCTTGACCTTGACCACGTCACCCAGATTGCCGAGATTGACGACTTTTTCGAGCAGAATGACTTGCATGATTCGCGCTTCCTCTTACTGGTGGTTGTCGGTGTAGGGCAACAGGGCCAGGAAACGGGCACGCTTGATGGCGGCCGACAGCTGACGCTGGTAGCCGGCCTTGGTGCCGGTCAGACGCGCCGGCATGATCTTGGCGTTTTCCTGGATGAATTCCTTCAGGACTTCCACATCCTTGTAATCAATCTGCTCTACCTTCTCAGCGGTAAAGCGGCAGAACTTGCGACGCTTGAACAGACCGCCGCCACGACGCTTTTTCTTGTCATCATCCTTCTTCTTGAAGAACCTGGCCATTTTCTTTTCCTTCCAAAAATTCGATTTCTTGCACGTGCAAAACGAGCGCCCTGCTATTGCGGCTTCTTGCTGCCAGGAACCCGGTCACTTCAACCCTTACCCCGAGCGGGGCTGCATCCAGCCAGCCTGCCTTGGGGCCCAGGGCCAGGAGGGGTATTTCACACACCACCTGCCGGGACAATCCTGCTTCTAGCTGCTCCGATTCGTGCCCGATCCGGGCCTCGGCGACCGGCACACCGGCCGGGGTGTAGCGCAGCGGTTTTTTTTCGCAGAGTCGTCCGCTGACCTGGAACTGATTCAGAGGGACGCCCGAAACTTATCAGACTGCGGCAGCAGGCTCGGCGGCTTCGGCCGGAGCCGCTTCACCCGCGAGCAGGGACCTGGACTTCTCTTCCTTCATCATGGGAGAGGGCGTCGTCACGGCATGCTTCATCTTCATGGTGAGGTTGCGCAGCACTGCATCATTGAACTTGAAGCCATGTTCCAGTTCGGTCAGGGTCTCGCCATCACACTCGATGTTCATGAGCACGTAGTGAGCCTTGTGGATTTTCTGGATGGGGTACGCGAGCTGACGCCGGCCCCAGTCTTCCAGACGGTGAATCTGACCACCCTTGCTGGTGACCAGGGTGCGATAGCGCTCCACCATGGCGGGCACTTGTTCGCTCTGGTCCGGATGGACGATAAAAACGATTTCGTAATGGCGCATGTACACTCCTTCTGGCAAAAGCCCTCCGCCATGCGTTTCGGTAGGGCAAGGTTGAAAAGCCGGCCATTATAGCCGGGTCTGACAAATAAGGCCAGCATCCGGAGCGGCAGAATCAGGAATCCGGAGCAGCGCCCTTCCTGCGTTCAAACCCCCTGCATGCCCAGGTGCGTGCCAGGTGCGTGCCAGGTGCAGTCATGGCAGCCCCGTTACTTCCTCCCCTTCCCTCCCCCGCCCTGGCACGCCCCGGCTGCTTTTCCTGCGCCTTTTCCTGCACCAGTGCGCTTGCCCGGTCGAGCATCCCGGGCCGCTGTTCCGGTGTGGCCGGAGTTCTGGTTGCGGGCGGGGGGCAAGATGCGGTGCACCAGGTCCCGCTCCTGGCCGTGCGCCTGGCCGTGCTTCTCGCGCTCGCCGCGGGGCGCGCCCTTGAGGCCGAAGTTGCCCTTTCCGCCCGTGCCGACGGGCTGGAAGCTGGGGATCAGGTGTCTCTTGCCGTTGCCGATCAGGTCGGCGCGGCCCATGTCTTTCAGGGCTTCGCGCAGCAGGGGCCAGTTTTCCGGGTCGTGGTAGCGCAAGAAGGCCTTTTGCACCTTGCGCTGGCGCCCGGCCCGGGCGGTTTCCACCCCTTCCGTGGCACGCCCCACCGGCTTCAGGGGATTCTTGCGGCTGTGCCACATGGTGGTGGCGAGCGCCATGGGGGTGGGCAGAAAAGTCTGCACCTGATCGAGGCGAAAATGGTTGGCCTTCAGCCACAGGGCGAGGTTGAGCATGTCCAAGTCGGTGGTGCCGGGGTGGGCGGCGATGAAGTAGGGGATCAGGTATTGCTCCTTGCCCGCTTCCTGCGAGAACTTCTCGAACATCTGCCTGAATTGCTCGTAGGCGCCCATGCCCGGCTTCATCATCTTCGCAAGCGGGCCCGCCTCGGTGTGCTCGGGGGCGATCTTGAGATAGCCGCCGACGTGATGGGTGACCAGTTCCTTCACGTATTCGGGGGAGCGCACGGCGAGGTCGTACCGCAGGCCCGAGCCGATCAGCACCCGCTTCACGCCGGGAATGGCCCGGGCCTTGCGATAAAGGCGCAGCAAAGGCGCATGATCGGTATCGAGGTTCTCGCAGATGCCCGGAAAGACGCAGGACAGCCGCCGGCAGGACGCCTCGATCTGCGGCTCCTTGCAGGCCATCCGGTACATGTTGGCGGTCGGCCCGCCGAGGTCGGAGATGGTGCCGGTAAAGCCCGGAGTCTTGTCGCGGATTTCTTCGATTTCCTTGAGGATGCTCTCTTCCGAGCGGCTCTGAATGATGCGCCCCTCGTGCTCGGTGATGGAGCAGAAGGTGCAGCCGCCAAAGCAGCCGCGCATGATGTTGATGGAAAAGCGGATCATCTCCCAGGCCGGAATCCTGGCGTCTCCGTAGGCGGGATGGGGCGAGCGGGCATAGGGCAGGCCGTAAACCCCGTCCATTTCCGCCGTGGAGAGGGGAATCGGCGGGGGATTGAGCCACACGTCCCGCTCGCCATGGGCCTGCACCAGGGCCCGGGCGTTGCCGGGGTTGGATTCCAGATGCAGGGTACGGGAGGCATGGGCATAGAGCACCGGGTCGTCCCGGACCTGCTCGTAGGAAGGCAGGCGCACCACGGTGCGGCTGCGGCGCGCCTGGCGCAGGGCCACCCGCGCCAGGGTTGGCATGAATTTCAGCTCGGCCGTGCCGGCGCGACTTGCCGGGGCCTCGGCCACGGGGCCGCTGTCGTTCATGGCGTAGGGGTCGGGGTGCGGCTCCACCTTGCCGGGCCGGTCCACTTCGGTAGAGTCGATTTCCTCCCAGTCCTCGCCCGGTTTCCAGCCCCTCGCCACCATGTAAGCAGTGCCGCGCAGGTCGCGGATTGCCTCGATCTTCTCGCCCCGGGCCAGACGATGCGTCAGTTCCACCAGGGCCCGCTCGGCATTGCCGTAGAGCAGCATGTCGGCCTTGGCGTCGGGCAGCACCGAGCGGCGCACCTTGTCGCTCCAGTAGTCGTAATGGGCGATGCGGCGCAGACTCGCTTCGATGGAACCGAGGATCACGGGCACGCCGGGATAGGCTTCCCGGGCCCGCTGGGCATACACGGTCACGGCCCGGTCCGGGCGTCTATTCGGTTCGGCATTGGGGGTGTAGGCATCATCGGAGCGGATCTTCCGGTCCGAGGTGTAGCGATTCACCATCGAATCCATGTTGCCTGCCGTGATGCCGAAATAGAGATTCGGCTTACCCAGGCGCCTGAAGTCTTCTGCCGAGTGCCAGTCCGGCTGGCTGATGATGCCGACGCGAAAGCCCTGGGCTTCGAGCAGCCGGCCGATCAGGGCCATGCCGAAGCTGGGATGATCGATGTAGGCATCGCCCGTCACCAGGATCACGTCGCAGGAATCCCATCCGAGCCGTTCCATCTCGGCGCGGGACATCGGCAGGAAGGGCGCCGGGCCAAAACGGTGGGCCCAGAACTTCCGGTACGAAAAAAGCGGCTTGGCCGCAGATAAGCTTAAAGTCATAATTGGTTTCCGGCGCGTATTCTACCTGAGCAGCAACCCGCCTCTTCATCATGATATCAATGCAGCCGGCAAGGAGATTTCACATGGAACTGGAAGCAGTCGTTCACCCCAAGGCAAACCTGGTCATGGTGCGCGGTCGGATAGACCACGGCAGTTCCATGGCGTTCTCGGAACTACTGCATCCGCACCTGGAAAATTGCAAAAAAGGGGCACCGCCCCTGGTACTCGACTTTGCCGGAGTGGATTACGTCAGCAGTGCCGGCCTGCGCGCCCTGATGATCGCCACCCGCTTCGCCAAAAATCAGGGCGGTCGCCTGGGCATTGCCGAGTTCCAGCCCCTGGTGCGCGAAGTCTTCGGCATCAGCCGCTTCGATCTGGTGATTCCCTGTTTCGACACCCTGGAGGCCGCCCTGGGAGAACTGGCCTGATGCAGGTCCTGTTCTGGGGCACGCGGGGTTCCCTGCCCGTCTCCCTCAATGCCGAACAGCTGCGCCAGCGCCTGCTCTCGGTACTGGAAGTGGCGGCCCGGCTCCCGGCCGGACAACTGGATACTGCCATCGGCCGGGCCGAATTCGTGGATGCCCTGCCCTTCGCCCTGCGCGGCACCTACGGAGGTCAGTCGGCCTGCGTGGAAATCCGGGGCAATGGCCCGGAACACCTGATCTGCGATCTGGGCAGCGGCGCCCGGGGCCTGGGCAACGCCAAGCTGGCCCGCTTTGGCCCGGGCACGCCCCAGACCTACCATATCTTCATGTCCCATCTGCACTGGGACCACCTGATGGGGCTGCCCTTCTTCACCCCCCTTTACATTCCCGGCAACCAGCTGATCATCCACGGCTGCCATGCCGAGCTGGAAGCCGCCGTGCGCCTGCAGATGTCCGAACCCGGTTTTCCCGTGGATTTTTCCCTGGTGGACAGGCAGGTGGAATTCCACCCCATGGAACCCGGCCAGACCTACGACATTGCCGGCTTTCAGGTGTGCGCCATGCGGCAGATGCACGGCGGCGACTCCTACGGCTACCGCTTCGCGCAGGAAGGCAAAAGCTTCGTCTACGCCACCGACTCGGAACACAAGCTGGATCAGGAAGAGCAGTGGGCGGCCTGCGTCGACTTCTTCCGGGAGGCCGACCTGATCGCCTTCGACGCCATGTATTCCCTGGCCGAGATGGTGTCGGTAAAGGCGGACTGGGGCCACTCCAGCCACATGATCGGCGTGGAACTGGCCCTGGCTGCGAGGGCCAGGCGCCTGGCCCTGTTCCACCACGACCCCTTGAATGACGACGCCAGCCTGGACCGGCTGCTGGCAGACAGCCGCCGCTTCGAAGCCCTGAGCCGGCATCGCCGCCCGCCCCTGGAAGTGCTCTCCGCCTACGACGGCCTCATCGTCCAGCTCTGATGCTGCGCCACCTCCGGACCCTGCTCGTCACCCCCTTGCGGGCCCACCGGGGCCGTCCCGCCGCCCTGCTTGCCCTGTTGGCGGCCTGCACCGCCCTGGCCCTGATCGAATACACCCCGCTCACCCTGCTGCAGAATGCCCTGTTCGACCGGATGCAAAGGCTGTCGCCCAGGGACCGAAGCGAGATGCCCGCCCTGATCGTGGCCATCGACGAGAAAAGCCTGGCTGCCCTGGGGCAATGGCCCTGGCCCCGCCAGACCCTGGCCCGGCTGGTGGAGACCATCGGCACCGGCGACCCGCTCGCCATCGGCCTGGACATGATCTTTCCCGAGCCGGACCGGCTCGGCTCGGCCAGCCTGAAACGCCTCTACCCCCAGTTGGGCCGGATTCCCCTCGCCGACCCGGACGCCCGCCTGGCTGCCGCCCTGGCGGCCACCCCCAGCGTACTGGGCATATCCGCCAACAAGACCCTTCTTCATGGCAACCGCAGCGCCCTCAAGGTCACCCCCGTCATCAGCCGTGGAGGAGACGCAGGAGCAATCGCCAACCCGTTTGCCGGCGCCCTGGCCAGCCTGCCGGCCCTGGAAGCTGCCGCCCGGGGCCAGGCCCTGCTCAATGCCCAGGAAGACCCGGCATTACAGGACCCGGAACGGGGCGTGCTGCGCCGGGTGCCCCTGATGGCCAGCGTCGCCGGCCTGCCCGTGGCCGCGCTGGGGCCGGAAATGCTGCGGGTGGCACTGGAC
Source organism: Azovibrio sp. (assembly GCF_049658005.1). Classification (NCBI taxonomy): domain Bacteria; kingdom Pseudomonadati; phylum Pseudomonadota; class Betaproteobacteria; order Rhodocyclales; family Rhodocyclaceae; genus Azovibrio; species Azovibrio sp. The sequence goes on from NZ_JBASOH010000128.1 coordinate 16,329, forward strand.
GCTCCCGCCGTCGAGGCCGACATCAGAAACGGCCGCATCACCCGGGTCGGGGTGGACGCGTACCGCCTGCCCACCCAGGCCGACGGCAAGCTGATTCTGCACTTCGGCCCGCTCCGGGCTGACCGGATTTTTTCCGCCGTGGATGTGCTGGAAGGCCGGATTCCCCCGGAAAATTTCCAGCACCGCTTCGTCCTCCTGGGCTTCACTGCCACCGGCCTGCAGGACCGGGTGGTCACGCCCCTGGGGGAGATGATTCCCGGCGTCGACGTCCATGCCCAGGTGCTGGAAAGCCTGCTCAGCGGAGCCGCCCTGACCCGCCCCCTCTGGCTGCGCCTGGCCGAAGGCGCGCTCCTCATCACCCTGGGCCTGGGCCTGATCGCCGCCGTGCCGCGCCTGCCCCCCAACTTCGCCGTGAAGCTGGGCCTGGCCTCGGCCATCCTGTTGTTCCTGACCGGTTACGCCGCTTTCCACCTGGGCCGGCTGCTGTTCGACTCCGCCTCTCTGGTAACCCTGCTCAACCCGGTGTTCTTCATCCTGATCGGCAATACCCTGGTGGCATCGGACCAGCAGCGCCGCTTGGCCGAACAGGCCCTGCAGGCCAGCCGGGAAGCCGCCGCCCGGGTAGCCGGCGAACTGGATGCAGCGCGCCGCATCCAGATGGGGCTGTTGCCCGACCCGGCGCAGCTCTTCGCCGGGGAAACCCGGTTTCAAGTGGCCGCCTACCTGGAAGCCGCCCGGGAGGTGGGGGGCGATTATTTCGACTGTTTCATGCTCGCCCCGGGATACCTCTGCCTCTGCATCGGCGATGTATCCGGCAAAGGCCTGCCCGCCAGCCTGTTCATGGCCATGAGCAAATCCGTCGCCAGCGCCCTCCTGCGCCACCACCCGGACGATCTCGCCCAGGCCCTGGAGGAGGTGGACGCGGCCCTGTCCCGGGACAACCGGGAAATGCTGTTCGTCACCAGCTTCATCGCCGTGGTGAATGTGGAAACCGGGATGATGGACTACGTCTGCGCCGGCCACGACGCGCCCTGGCTGTTGCGCGGCCAGACGATCCAGCGCATCCGGGTGGACCAGATCGGCGGCCCGCCCCTGTGCGCCTGCGAGGGCTTTCCCTACCGCCACGCGCAACTCACCCTGGAACCCGGCGACCGGCTGCTGCTGACCACGGATGGGGTCACGGAAGCCAGCAACGGCCAGGCCTGGTTTGGTAACGAGCGCCTGGAACGACTGCTGCAGGAAAATACACAAGGCGACACAGCGGCCGCCCTGGTGGAGAAGGTCAAAGATGCGGTCCGGAATTTCGAAGCAGGCGCCCCTCCGGCCGATGACCTGACCCTGCTCTGCCTGGAATGGCGCGGGCCAGAAGCCCCCCTGCCCTCCCCTCAAACAAGCACTTCCACCTGAATCCCAAGCCGCCCAGGGAACTCACCACCCCACGCCCGCCCAGGTTGAATACATGGGTATAAACCATGGTGGTCGCCACATCCTTGTGCCCCAACAGCTCCTGCACGAAGCGAATGTCGAAACCGCTTTCGAGCAGGGGTGGCAAAGGAATGGCGCAAGGCATGGGGGTGGCCAGCTTGGCAATGCCCGCCGCCTGCACCGCCCGCTTCATGGGGGGAAAGCACCACCGGCAAACAGGCAGGCCGCTTGGCCCGCACCCTCTGATCCAGCCAGGGCAAATCCTGGGCCGGCACCTCCCGGTACAAGCACAACCACGCCGAAAGCACCTGATTCTGGGTCGCAGCCGCCACCTGCCCCTGCTCCGCCAGATGCGTCAAAAACACCACAATCTGTGGGTGGAAATTGGCGTGAAAAGCAGGGCGTGAAAAGGGGTCAGGGTCATTTAATTTCTCAGGGCCTCCGCACTGCGCGCTACAGCGCCGCTCAACTTCACGTTAGCCACCAATACCCTGAGAGGTCGATTGACATTTTGGGGTCATACCCCGTGCCC
>NZ_JBASOH010000129.1:0-17232 GCF_049658005.1 Azovibrio sp.
GCTGCTGCTGGCCCGGCACGATGACAGCGACGCCGCCGCCCCGCGCCTGCCCTCGATCGCCGCCGCGGAAATCCGGGGCATCGAAGCCCGCCGCCAGACCCGGGTGGAACTCGGCTACGACCAGTACCGCAAGCATTCCTCCTCGGGCACCTCCACCTTCAAGGGCGAGGAAATCCCTCTGGTGGGCTGGCTCGCCCTCGACTACGACGCGCACCTGTTCGTCCAGGCCGACCAGGTGGAGGTGGACGCCGATGCCCTGCCCGCCCATTACGACGAAGCCGCCCTGTTCGGCCAGATCCAGGCCCACGGCTACCGGCCCGGCCGCGCCCTGCCTCAGCAGGCAAGCGGCCAGCACCTGGCCGTCGGCTACCAGTCCGAGGCCCTGAAACTCGACCTGGGAATGACCGGGCAGAACTTCCCGGTCAAAAATATAGTCGGCGGCATCTCCTACCGCTGGGAACTGGGCGAGCGCTACAACACCCGCGCCACCCTGGAATTCTCCCGCCGCCCGGTCACCAGCAGCCTCACCGCCTACGCCGGCAGCCGCGACCCGGTCACCGGCGAAATCTGGGGCGGGGTCGTGGCCACCGGCGTGGGTGGCCGCATCGCCGCAGACCTGGGGCCCTACTACGGCTTTGCCAGCCTCTCCCTGGCCCGGCTCACGGGCAAGAACGTACTCGACAACAATCGCATGATCCTGCGCACCGGCCTCGACCGGGACGTGCTGCGCACCCCGGACATGCGGGTCAACCTGGGGCTGGTGCTGTCCTGGTGGAAATACTCGGAGAATCAGGCCTATTACACCTTCGGCCACGGCGGCTACTACAGCCCGCAGAACTATGTCGCCCTGTCCATCCCGGTGGACTGGGCCGGTCGCCATGGCCGCTTGTCCTGGCAACTGCGCGCCAGCGTCTCCCGCTCCAGCAGTCAGGAGAAGGACATGGACTTCTACCCGACCCGGCCTGACCTGCAGGCCATGGCCGGGACCGCCCCCCTGCCCGCCGGCTATGGCGCCCCCCGCTACGAAGGCGGTCACGGTGGCGGCTTCGGCCACGCCCTGCTCGCCGCCGCCGAATACCGGGTCACGCCCCACCTGGCCCTGGGCGGCCGCTTCAGTGTGGACCGCTCCGACTACTACAACCCCAATGCCCTGCTCTTATACTTGCGCTACTGCCTCGAACCTCGCACCGAAGCCGTAAACTTCCCGCCCACACCGGTGAAACCATATTCGCAGTTCTGATGCAAAAGCCTCGACCAGACTGACGCCTGAACACCTTCACCCCCGTCCAGAAAGCCTGAAGCGTCTCCGACACCCTGCGTGACGACGGCGCGGGCTATGGCGATTACCTCGAACACCGCCACCTACCTGCGGTTCCTGAAGCTGGCCACGAGTCTGCGCCAGCGCCCTGCACCTGGAGACTGAACCTCACTCCCGGTAATCCACCCACACCCCGTCGGCGCTGCGCATCTTGTAGCCTTCGCCCAGGCGCATCAGCACCAGGGCGTCGGTTTCGGAGACGTGCTCAGTTTCCGGCAGGCGGGCCGCCAGTTGTTCCCGGTCGGTCTCACCGTTCAGGAGCTGGGCCAGCACTGCGGTCAGGGCCAGGTAGCTGGTGGGCCGGTCAATGACCTGCGGCGCGCCGCTCATGCCGGGCATGCCGATCAGCTTGACCGCGGCCGGCACCAGGGTGATGCGCGGGCTGGGGATTTCGCGCAGGCCGGCAATCTGCAGCCGGTCGCCGCGCAGGGCAGCCCCGTGCTCGCCTAGCAGCACCACGACCACCGGCCGGTTTGATGCTTCCAGTGCCTTGATGAAGCGGTCGAAATCCTCCAGCAACTGGGTCAGCCGGGGCTTGTAGGTCTGCAGGCTGGCCGTGGATTTTTCGCCTGGCAGGCGGTTGCCGTCGTGCAGGGAGATGGAGTTGTAGTAGAGGGCCACGGGTTTGCCCCCGGTCTGCTGGCGCGCTTGCCACCAGCGCGACAAAACCGCCAGGTCGCTGTAGATCGGGGTGTTGTCGAAGCTGCGCATGGCGACCGGGGCATCCTGGGGAATCATGGGCTTGCGGGAGAAGCCTCCTTCGCTTTCCAGCAGCTTGCCGAAGTTGTCGAAGCGGCCATCGTGGTTGAGCAGCGCCTGAGCCTCGAAACCGGCTTCTTCGAAGTGACGGAACAACTGGCACTGGGGGTTGCGCTCGCGGTAGGTTTCCTTGTGGTCATGCTGGCCACAGGAACTCTTGAGCAGCCGTACCGCCGCCGGGCCACTGTAGCTGGCGGCGCTGTTGAACTGGCGAAAGAGGAAGTCGAAGTTCTGGAAGAAGGGATGCTCCTGCAGCCGCAGGAAGGCCATGTCGTCCCAGGACAAGGAGCAGATATGCAAATAGATCACGTCAAAGGCCGGCGGCCCCGATTCGGGCGCATGAAAGGGCAACTGCCGGCGTTTCTGGGTCTGGTAGAAGGCGGCCAGGCGGGCGTCGGGGTCCAGGCGGGTACTGCCCTGGCCGCCTTTTCCCTGGGCGGTCAGGGCGGGGGCCAGGCCGCCCGACGGCAGGTAGGTCATGGGAACGACGCTCAGGATGCCAAGGAAGACGAAGGTGGCCAGGCGCAGGATGCGGCCCAGAAACCAGACCAGGACGAGCGCCACCAGCAAGTTGGTGATCAGGCTGGGGTTGATGAAACGGCCGAGCAGTTCGAGCAGGTAGTCGAGGCTGAAATCCCTCAGGGCGCCGGCCTGGCTCAGCAGGCGATTGAGGGGCGGCAGCCAGGAATCGTGGTAGAGCAAAGCCAGGGCCACGGGCACGGCCGCCAGGTGGCGCAGCCGGCGCCAGAGCACACGCTCCTGGGGCCAGGCCATGGCCACCGCGAAAAGCAGGTTCTCCCAGACATGAAACCCACTGTAGCCACCGTGAAACAGGGCCAACTTGGCCAGAAAATAAAGACTCCACAAACCCATGCAGATTTTCCAGTACGGCTTCAGTGCCTGTCGGGCAGCTTCAGGCCCGAGATTGTCGGGTGGCCGGTCTACCGCTCAGGCGCTGCCAACGCTCGCGGCCGCCCTTTCCCATGTGTTCCGCCAGCTTCCAGTAGCCCTCCAGGCCCAGCATGAAGATTTCCTTCATGCCCAGGAGGGGATGATCGGCATCCTGTTCATTGTTCCATGCCGCCCAGATGTCGGCCCGGGCGAAGGTGCACTGTATCAGGGCAGCCTCCTGCTCCAGGGTCAGTCCCTCGAAATGGACTCCCACATTCCCTCCCCGGGCCACCACCACCCGGGCGGGGAACACATGCTCGACCGGACCGCGCCAGAGGGAGACCTTGAGCACATCTCCAGGACGGATGCCGTCATTGGCCAGCAACAGGCCCAGGCCATGCAGGGAAAAGTCTTCCGTGTAGCAATGCAGGGCGCGCCCATCCTTGAGGCGCAGCATGGCCGGCAGGCGCGCCGGCACCCGGTGCGAGAGCCGTACCTGGCGCTGCTCCGTGGCCACGCTCACGGCGGCCCCGAGCATGAGCAGGTTGTAGAAGGTCCAGAGCAGGTTGAGCAGCACCGTGCCCTGCTCGTGCGTGTTCCAGAAGAACATCCGCCCGATACCGATGCCAAAGCCGAGCAGGTTGATGCTCACCAGGATGAGGTAGGGCTTGGAGATGACCCAGTCGAAATAGCTTTCTTCCACCAGCCCGCCCTTGGCGGTGACGTTGAATTTTCCCAGACGGGGATTGATGAAGGCAATGGTGGTGGGCAGGGCGATGTACCAGGCCAGCACCGATTCATAGACCTCGGCCCAGAAGGTGTGGCGAAAAGGCCCCTGAATGCGGGCGTTGGCGATGTTGGAATGGACGATGTGGGGCAGCACATAGAGCGCGATCATCGAGGCCATGGCATTGATGATGTGCAGCTCGAAAAACAGGAAGGAGAGCGGCGCGGTGAGAAAGACCAGGCGCGGAATGCCATAAAAGAAGTGCAGCATGGCATTGCTGTAGCAAAGGCGCTGGAAGAAGGTAAGCCCCTTGCCCAGGAAGGGGTTGTCGATACGGAAAATCTGCGCCATGCCCCGGGCCCAGCGGATGCGCTGGCCCACATGACCCGACAGGCTCTCGGTGGCCAGGCCAGCCGCCTGGGTGATGTTGATGTAGGCGGTCGAGTAGCCGCGCCGGTGCAGTTTCAAGGCGGTATGAGCGTCTTCGGTCACCGTCTCCACGGCGATGCCGCCGACTTCCATCAGGGGGCCGCGCCGCAGGATGGCGCAGGAACCGCAGAAGAAGGTGGCGTCCCAGAAATCATTGCCGTCCTGGACCAGACCGTAGAACAGGGCGCCTTCGTTGGGAATGCGGCGGAAAGTGCCCAGATTGCGTTCAAACGGGTCGGCCGAGAAAAAATGATGCGGCGTCTGCACCATGGCGCAGCGTTGATCCTGGAGAAACCAGCCCATCGTCATCTGCAGGAAGGAGCGGTTGGGGATGTGGTCGCAGTCGAAAATGGCGACGAACTCGCCGTGGGTGAGCGGCAGGGCATGGTTGAGGTTGCCCGCCTTGGCGTGAAAGTTGTCGGGCCGGGTCATGTATTCCACCCCGGCCGCGGCGGCAAATTCGCGGAATTCCTCCCGGCGTCCGTCATCGAGAATGTAGATGCGCAGCTTCTCCGCCGGCCAGTCCAGCCCCTTGGCCGCCAGCACCGTAGGCCGCACCACCGCGAGCGGTTCGTTATAGGTGGGCACGAAGATATCCACCGTCGGCCACTGATTCACGTCCGCCGGCAGGGGCACGGGCTTGCGCTTCAGGGGCCAGGCGGTCTGGATGAAGCCCAGGATCAGGATGCCCCAGGTGTAGATTTCCGCCAGCAACAGCCCCCACCCCAGGGCCTTCTCGATGGGCGATTCCAGCGTCAGGGTCTGCGTCGCCCGCCACCAGCCATAGCGCAGGGACACCAGCACCGAAAGGCCGATCAGGAGCAGGGCGGGCAGGTTGCCGGGCATGCGCCGCACATACAGGGCGAGCGACAGGGTAAACAGGAAGAACAGCACTTGCTCGAACCCGGTGAAGGGGGTGGTAATGGCCAGCCACAGCACCACGGCAGCAACGGCGAAGACGCCCCCACGCAGCAGCGGCCACGCGAGCCAGGGCGCCCGGGCCAGACGCTCCAGACGGGCATTCAAGGCGACCGGATCAGGCAGCAGGCGCGGCTCCAGCCGTGCGATGGGGCGGCAGACGGGCCCCAGCAGCCAGATCAGCCCGCGCCCCAGCCGGGTGCGCAGGTGGATCAAGGGTGCCAGACTGCGTTGCAGGCGGCTGGCGGCATCCTGGGGCTGGTCCGGCGCCGCGGGCCGGGGCAGGACGAACAGGCGATATAGCCAGAGCCACAAGGAGGCATCGGCCGGTACGCCAAGATGGCGCCCCACCCAGGCCATGCCGCGGCGCTTCATGGCGTCACCCTGAAGGCCCCGGCCAGGGCAGCTTGTCCTTCCAGCCAGCCTGCCACCCCCACCAGATCGTGCAGCGCCTGGGACTGGGGATGCGCCTCGAACAGGCTGACGAAACAGGCAAAGGACAAGCGCACGGCTTCGTCCCGATGCACCGGATAGGGCAGGCAGCGGTGCCCCAGCCGGTATTGCAGCACGGCAAGGAAATCCCGCTCCAGCGGCAGGCTGCTATCGAGCCGGTTCACCAGAACGGCATAAGGCTGATCCGGCGCCAGGGTCGCCAGCCATGTTTCCAGGGCGGGCAACTGGGCCAGGGAACGGCCATCGGCCTCCAGCACCACCAGGATGAAATCCGCCGCCGCCAGCGTCTGGCGGGCAAAGGCCGATGGCAGGGGAGGAGCATCCAGCAACACCAGGGCATTGTCCAACTCGGGGACATCGGACAGGTGGCGCGCCAGCCAGCCCTCATCCTGGGCCAGGGCGGTTTCCAGCGCGGCCAGATCCGCCCCGCCGAGCCGGCCGAAGGGCAGGAAGGCAATCTGTTCCGAATTCTGCAGACCCGCCTCGGTCCACGCCTCTCCTGCCAGCAGCGGGCTCACCCAGCCCGCCTCGGGTGAACGCTCCAGCCCCAGGTGCAGGCCCAGCACATTGGCGGGATCGAATTCCACCGCCAGCACCTGGCGCCCCCGCTCGACGAAGGCGCTCGCCAGATGGGCGACCAGACTGGTACGCCCACAGCCGCCCAGGTTGGAAATCAGGGCCAGTCTAGGCACGGGAATCCCCCGGGTCCTGGCGCGGCGGGTGCGGCGTATAGACCCGCAGATGGCGCGGCTGGAAGCCGGGCAGGCGGCGCATCCAGGCCGCCCGGTGGCGCAGGCGCTGCAGCAGGCGGCCGGCCGGCCAGGCCAGGAGCATGCCCAGGACAAGATAGAAGAAGATGAGCATGTCAGCCACGGCGGGAGGCGCTCACCCGCGCCAGGGAAGTCAGGGAAAAGTTGCGCACCTGCCGGGGCTGCGGCCAGGCCGGCTGCTCCCGGCGCGCCGCGCCGGAAGCCTGGGCGAGCAGGGTGTGTACGGGGGAGTTGTCGCGAAGGTTCAAGGCATCCAGGGCAACCGGGGTATCCGGCCCCGGCTCATCCCGGTCTTCGGGCCGCGCTTTGGCGGCAAGCCGTGCCGCGAGCAGGGCAGAATGGTCGGGCAGCGCCTCGTGTTCCGCCTGGCGCTCCAGATGCTCCAGGGTATGCCCGATGAGCTCAGCCCCCGGATAAATCCAGGTGGCCTCGAACAGGGTATCCACCGGCACCTGGAAGATGTGATTCACACTGGCTTCCACATCCGGCTCACGGCAGGCGAACAGGAACAGGTAGATATATTCCCGATCCGCGGTGAGCAGATCGCCATGGCGACCGATATGGCAATGTTCCAGCGCATCGAGATGGGTGATGCGCCGCAGCAGGGAAAACCGCAGCAGGCAGTGCTCGATACTCAACAGACTGGATTGCTCCACCATGCGGCGCACATGATGGCAGAACCCGGCAGGCGGCAGATAGCCCGCCCAGGCATCAGGCTCAGCCGCCGCCAGCAGCTCATCGAGGCTGCGGCAGGGTTCGCCGTCGTAGATCTGATCGCTGTAACCATGTATTTGCTGAATAGCCCGGGAAAAACCCAGCTCGCGATAGATGACGCCATTGATGCCGGCCTTGAGCAGCAGGGATTCCTCCCCATAACGCAGCTTGCTCCTCATTTCCCGGACCAGAATCTTGAGATGGCGGGGATGCGCCTGACGCAGGCGATGCACCTGATGCACGAGGCTGACAAAATCAGCCCGCCCCGCATAGGCCAGCAGCAGTGTGGCAGCCCCCAGGGTCGGCAGTTCCTGCTCCAGGGCAGCCGCATCCGCCAGCACCTGCCAGTGGGCCGGCACTCCCACCTGGCCCGCCAGGGCATTGGCCATGGCCAGCACATGGCCTTGCCGGGACGCCGCCTGCAGCCGCCGGCGTTCTCCATCCAGCATGCCACCTTCCAGTTCCAGGCCCTGCCCGGCAAGCTGGAGGTCATAACAGTTGTTCAGCAAACCGCCCTGCCAGCGCAGGATTTCCAGGCTCAAACAACCTTGCACCCTGGCCAGCTTGCCCACGTCGGGAAAAGCCCAATCCGCGCTGGCGACAGCCAGGGCCTCGGGGCCGCTGCCGGAAAAGATGAACAAGGTGCCCGACGGGCGCTGACGCACCCACTGCTGCAGGACGGGTAATTCTTGCTGCAACCGGGCCGGATTTTCCCAATGCAACAGGGCCTCCATACCGAGGAAGATCAGGCCATCCTCCGGCGCCACCTGGAACAGGGGCAGTTCCTCGAGCAGGGGGGCCAGCACCGGGGCCTCGCCAGGCCGGACTTGCCACTGGAGCAGCTTCATCTTCCCCTCGCGCACGGCCCGACCCAGCGCCGGCGACCGCTCGAGACAGGCATCCAGTTCGCCTCCTGCCCCGGGCCCCAGCACCCCATGCAAGGGCAAGCCCCGCTCCAGGGCGGTTTCGGCCACCCGGCCCAGGAGCCAGATGCGCCATTCCGCTTCCGGCACCAGCAGCACCTGAATCTGGCTGGGAGGAAACTGCAGCAAAGCGGCTGGCAGACCTTCCACCCCCAGGCCCAGACTGGCCGCCACGGGCTCGGGCCGGCGCCCACCGAACCCGGGAAAGCAGGACAGCAAGCGGCGCATCAAGCCGCTTCCTGAACCTGCGCTGCTGACGAGGCCGCCATCAACCGGCGGCTCATGTCCCGCGCCAGCAGGGGCCAGGCCCCGTAGGCCCAGCGCGCCTCCTGCTCCAGTTGCCGATCAAAATAGGCAAAAGAAAGCAGACCATGCGCCCGGAACAAGTTATGTACATCCGCCGGCCTATCGGTCAGGAGCAGGCGCTCAGTGGAAAAATCTGGATTCTGCATGGTTAATTGCCTCATATCCGATACCGGCCAGATCCTGGCCAGATCCTGTTGTCTTGACAATCCGGTCCGCGCCTGCCGCAGATCCTCTCAGGGCGGGCGGGACCGGATTATCAGCCCCTGGCAGCCAGCGGCCACTCACTTTTACTCACCAACCCGAGGCCAGACGCTGGCCGTAAAAGGTGGCTTGGCCTGCTACACTTCCCCCTTCCCCGGGAATCACGAAAAATTCCCGCCGAACCTGAACACGCCGACCTGAACACGCCGAATCTGAACACGCCTAACCTCTGCGATGACCCGACGCCATTCCCACTCCCTCGATTTGCGACAAGGCTGCGTCGAACTGGCCCACGGTGCCGGTGGCCGGGCCATGGCCCAGCTGATCGGCGAACTGTTCGCCCGGCACCTGGACAATGAATGGCTGGCCCAGGGCAACGACGGAGCCGTGCTGCCCGCCCCGTCCCCCGGCGAGCGGCTGGTGATGGCGACCGACAGTCATGTGGTAACGCCGCTGTTCTTTCCCGGTGGCGACATCGGCTGCCTGTCGGTGCATGGCACCCTCAATGACGTGGCGGTGATGGGGGCCCGGCCGCTGTGGCTCTCGGCCGCGTTCATTCTGGAAGCGGGTTTTCCCCTGGCCGACCTGGTCCGCATCGTGGCCAGCATGGGCTCGGCGGCCCGGGAGGCCGGGGTGCCGATCGTCACTGGCGATACCAAGGTGGTGGAGCGCGGCAAGGGCGACGGGGTGTTCATCACCACCACCGGCGTCGGCGCCCTGCCGCCGGGCAGGAACCTGGGGGGAGCGCAAGCCCGGCCCGGGGACGCCATCCTGATTTCCGGCACCCTGGGCGACCACGGCATGGCGATCCTGAGCGAGCGCGAAGGCCTGGGCTTTGCCTCCCCCATCGTTTCCGACACGGCGGCCCTGCATGGCCTGATTGCCGCCGTGCTGGAAACTGGCGCCGCAATCCGCGTGCTGCGTGACCCGACCCGGGGCGGGCTGGGGACGACCCTGAATGAAATCGCCACCCAGTCGGGGGTGGGCATGATGATCGAGGAAAAGAGGCTACCGGTGCAGCCAGCGGTGGCCGCGGCCTGCGAGTTCCTGGGGCTGGACCCGCTCTATGTGGCCAACGAGGGCAAACTGCTCGTGATCTGCGCCGAAACCGATGCCGCGCCGGTGCTGGCGGCCCTGCAGGCCCACCCGCTGGGCCGCCAGGCCGCCCGGATCGGCACGGTGCTGGCCGATGCCCACCCTTTCGTGCAGATGACCACCGCCCTGGGCGGGCGGCGCATGGTGGACTGGCTTAGCGGGGAACAGCTGCCGCGGATCTGCTGACGGCAGAACAGGGCATGACCAGCACGCTGGCGACCGCGTTCAGTTGATCGAGCACGACCTGGCGGGCATCCTGCGCATCCTGGGCATTGCGGATGCGGTACAGCTCCCGCCGGCCATTCTGGAAGCGGATGGCGGCCATGAACTCCGGCCTGACTTCGGGCTGCGATTCAAGTCCTACCCCCCCTTTACCCCCTTTACGTCCAGCGTGAGAGCTGCGGGCGGTCGCTTGATGTGGCATGACGGAACTCCTTGATAACTCCTGACGCCGGCATGGTAACGAAAGCGAAGCCCATGAAAAATAAGCCTTAAGTCGTGTTTTATGCAAGGCAGATCGGAATTCCGGATCACTACGCCAAAAGTCAGGAACAGCACAAGGCAACCACGCCGGAAGCGGCCCGGAAGCGGCCTTTTTGCCGGCAATGAATTTTTTCAACCTTCCTTGCAACGCTGCGCCATGTCCGATGTCCCCGGCTCCGTTCCGAGCCTGGCTGAGGTATGATGCTTTGCAAAGATCCCCCCTAAGGATCCCTCTAAAGGATTCCCCATGCTGCCGACCCTCATGCGCATTGCCACCCTCGTCCTGCTGTCCCTGCTGCTGAGTCTCACGCTGGCCAGCCGCGTCGCGGCCCATGAAATCCATCTCCAGGTCAGTCCGGCCCCGGCCAGCCTGATCCAGCTCCAGTATGCCGACGGCCAGCCCTTCGCCTTCGAGGCCTACGAACTCTATCCGGGCAACGCCGACAGCCCCGCCCAGGTCGGGCGCACCGACGCCCAGGGCCGGGTGGCATTCCTGCCCGGCGACACCCGGGAGTGGCGCCTCAAGGCCCATACCGCCGACGGCCACGGAGTGGACCAGCGCTTTCAGGTGGCGCCGGCCGACAGCACGGCAACCACCGGGCCTGCTCCGGGCCTGGACCACTTCTCCCGCCTGATTCTGGGCTTCTCCCTGATCCTGGGGGGCTTTGGCCTCTACCAGTTCTTCGCCTGCCGCAAGAAGAAAACCCGTCCATGAGCCACCGCCCCCCGCCGTCCTGCTGACTCCATGCACGTTCCCGACGGCTTCCTCTCGCCTCAGACCTGGATCCCGGCCTGGGGGCTGGCCATCGGCGCCTGGGCCTGGGCAGCGCGGGACCTGCGCCGGCACCTGGATGAAGCCACCGTGCCGCGCCTGGCCATGCTCACGGCCCTGGCCTATGGCCTGGGGCTGGTCATGGTCCCGCTACCCGGCGGTAGCTCCGGCCATGTCCTGGGAGTGGCCCTGCTCACCCTGCTGTTTGGCCTGAAGCCGGCCTTTCTCGCCTATAGCGGGGTGTTGCTGCTGCAGGCCCTGCTGTTCGGCGCCGGGGGCATCACCACACTCGGCATCAACGCCCTGGCGCTGGGGCTGGCCGGTGGCGCCGTGGCCCTGCTGCTGTTCCGCCTGCTGCGCCCCATCCACGAAGGCACCGCCGTGGCCCTGGCCGCCTGGGGCTCCGTCATGACGGGCGCCCTGCTCCTGGCCCTGGTACTGGGGGCTCAACCCCTGCTGGCCAGCCAGGCGGACGGCAGCCCGCTGTTCTTTCCCTTCGGCTGGTCCATCACCCTGCCCGCCCTGCTCATTCCCCATCTATTCATCGGCCCGGGGGAAGCCGCGCTGACGCTCCTGGTCTGGCGCCATGCCAGACAGCGGGGCTGGCGCCTCCCTTCGCCATGAAGCGCCGCTCCCCGCGCCTCCTCCTGGCTGCCTATGCGCTGGCTCTGGTGGCCCTCGGTTTCGTGCACCATCCGGGGCTGCTGGCCGGCCTGCTCGGCCTGGCGCTGCTGCTTACCGGCCGCGAGCGCTGGGCGCTGCTCAAGAAGAGCCTCGCGGCCATCCTGATCTTCAACCTCTCGGTCAGCCTGGGCTACCTGCTGCTCCAGGCCTGGCAGGGCCGCAGCAGCGGGACCTATCTGCTGATCATGAACCTGCGCGTACTGCTCATGGTGTTCCTCGGCTTTTGGCTGGTGCGCCGGGTGAATCTGCTCCAGGCCCTGGCCCCCTGGCCCACGGCCACCCTGATCCTGGCCCTGACCCTGGGCCAGATCGAAACCTGCCGGCGCCTGCTGGCCGACTTCCGCCTCGCCTTCATGAGCCGCCACCCGGAACCCGCCGGGCTCCGGGCCCGGGTCCGGCATGGCGCCAGCCAGGCCATCACCGTGCTGGACAAATCCCTGGCCGCCAGCACCGAAGCCAGCCAGGCCCTGCGCTCCCGGGGGGCCTTCGATGCCTGAACGGAGCGCTGCCGTACTTGAAGTCCGCAATCTGCACTACCTCTGGAAAACCCCGGAAGGCGCGACCCGAACCCTGTTCGACGGCCTTTCCTTCCAGCTGCCGCCGGGCGAAAAGGCGGTGCTGCTGGGAGCCAATGGCTGCGGCAAATCCACCCTGCTGAAATTGCTGAATGGCCTGCTGCCCGCCAGCCAGGGCAGCATCCGCTGGCGCACCGAGGCCATCACCCCGGAGGCCCTGCAAACCCGGGAGCTGGCCCGACGTTTCCGGCGTGACTGCGTACTGCTGTTCCAGCACCCGGAAGCCATGCTGTTCAACCCCAGCGTCAGTGATGAAATCGCCTACGGCCCCCGGCTCCTGGGCCTTGACAAGGTACCCGCCCGGGTGGCCCGCTGGGCGGCCGCCCTGGGCCTGGAAGCGCTGCTCACGCTCCCCCCTTTCCAGCTTTCTGGCGGCGAGAAGCAGAAGGTGGCCCTGGCCAGCCTGCTCGTGCTGGAACCTGGCCTGCTGCTGCTGGACGAGCCCACCGCCAGCCTCGACCCGCGGACCAGTGGCTGGCTGGTCGACACCCTGCTCGATTCACCCCAGACCGCCCTGATCACCACCCACAACCTGAGCCTGGCCGCCGAACTGGGCAGCCGTGCGCTGGTGCTGGGCGAGGGCGGCCGGCTCCTGTTCGATGGCCCCCTGCCCCAGGCCCTGGCCGACCTGGAACTACTGGAACGAGCCGGCCTCGCCCACCGCCACCGGCACCGCCACGGTGGCCCGGCCCACTGCCATCTGCATAGCCACCTGCATGGACATGACTGGGACCCAGCCGCCTGAAATCCCATGCGGCTTCGAGTTCCAGACGCGTTCCAGACGCAGGATGCAGGATGTACAAAGGGCAGAACGTACAGCAGAACGTACAAAGCGCAGGACGTACAGCAGAACGTACAAAGGGCGACCTCAGTCGCCCTTTGTGTTTCTGGCCCCCGCGAGTGCCGTCAGACCGGCATCCTGAACCGAGGGTCCAGAATGGCCGCTTTCCAGTTGAATCAGGTGCGGCTGCTAGAAGAGCCGCTCACAACATCAACCTCGAGGTCCGCAGCCGATGCCACGCAAGCATTGGTTCAAGGAATATATGGCCTTGACGAACACCGCAGGGGACACTGGTGGAAACGACCTGCCTGGAAGGCCTGGCAGAAACTCAGATATCCAGTTCCTGCTGGGCCAGCAAGGCATCCAGCCGTGTGTCCATGGCTTCGATTCTACGCTTCACGTCAGCCGTGTCAAAGGACTTTCCGGAATCGGCAGATTCGCCTTTTTGCGCACTCAGATGCTCGTGGGCAATGTTCAGGGCGGCCATGACCGCTACCCGCTCGGGCATCGTGTTGCGGGTCTTCCGGGCGATGTCCTGCATTTTCCCGTCCACCAGCTGCACCGCTGCCAGCAGGGCTTCCCGCTCGCCGGCGGGGCAGGCCACGCGGTACTCCCGCCCCAGAATCTTCACATCCAGGAAATCGGCTTCAGTGCCCATGCTCACTCTTCCTCCGGCAGTTGCCCGATCAGTGCCTCCACCCGGCTGCGCGCCTGCTCCATGCTCTGCAACAGGCTGTCCCGCTCGGCCTCCAGGGCGACCAGACGCCGTTTCAGATCGGCGTTGTCGGACTGCAGCCGGCCCACGAGGGCTGCCACTTTTTCAACCTTGCCCGCCAGGGCTTCGAGTTCCATTTCCATGGCGCGCACTATAGAGGCTGGATCTGCGCAGGGTCAAGGAGCAAGCGCATGTTCTGCAGGGGATTCAGCCGGCCTGGCCCGAGAAGGCGGCGCAAGAAGTTGGCGCCGGCAGTCGAGCCGGCAGTCGAGCCGGCAGTCGAGCCGGGAGGTGGGCCGGGAGGTGGGCCGGGAAGGTGCTGCGCTGCGGCCGGGGTCCGTGCTACACTGCGCGCCGCCGTCCTCCGGGACGGTTATTTCACATCAGGTGCCGCCGGCGGATTCCGCCAGCGGTTAAACGGGAAAGCGGTGCGTGTCCCCTGGACACCAAGCCGCTGCTGCCCCCGCAACGGTAAGTAAGTGCGGGTCCGTCATCACGCCACTGGGCAACACGCCTGGGAAGGCGACGGATCAAGACTTGCGAGCCCGGATACCGGCCTCGATGCGAACCGATGGAAGTACCGCGGGGTGGCGGTGCCGGAATCCTTTCCGTTTCTTTCCCCCATGGTCTTCCCCTGGCGATTCCAGCCCATCATTGTTCCAGCCTGCGGGGACGCAGACCGGAACGGGAGACACCATGTCCTTCAAGCAAAAGCCCCTGGCGGCGGCCCTGTGCCTGCTCGCCCTGCCCTTTTTCCACGCCCGGGCCGGCGAGGAAGCGGAAACCATCGTCGTCACCGCTACCCGGCAAGCCATGCGCGCCAATGAACTGCTCTCGGACGTCACCGTCATCGACCCGCAGGAGATTGAAGCGGCCGGCCCCGCGGCCAGCATCACCGAGCTGCTCGCCCGCCAGCCCGGCATCGAGATCAAGGCCGACGGCGCTCCCGGCGCCGTGGCCAATGTCTATCTCCGCGGCAGTAATAGCGGCCACACCCTGCTGCTGATCGATGGCATGCGCTTTGGCTCGGCCACCATGGGCGGTGCCAACTGGAGCTACCTGCCCCTGCAGCAGGTGGAGCGCATCGAGATCCTGCGGGGCGCCGCCTCCTCCCTCTATGGCTCCGATGCCATCGGCGGCGTCATCCAGATTTTCACCCGCAAGGGCAGCGGCCCGCTGCGGCCCAAGGCCGAAGCCGGCTTCGGCAGCCATGACGGCAGCGCCGTCAGTGCCGGCTTTTCCGGCAGCCAGCAGAATCTGAGCTATGCCCTGCAATTGGCAAATCAGCAGACACGCGGCTTCAACTCCATCAACAATCCGGACAATGCCTCCTACAACCGGGACCGTGATGGGCATCGCAACAGCAGCGCCAGCGGCAGCCTTGCCTACACTTTTGCTCAGGACCATGAGATCGGCCTGAACTTCCTGGCGAGCGAAGGAAGAAACGACTACGACGCCGGCGGCCCCTGGTCCACGCCAGCCAATGCCGACTACCATCAGGAACAGAACAATGCGGCCTACAGCCTCTACAGCCGCAATCGCCTCAATCCAGTCTGGAGCAGCACGCTGCGCCTGGGACGCAGCAGCGATGACTCGCGCCAGTTCATGAACCACGCCCGGACAGGCAAGATCCGCACCGAACAAACCCAGTATCAGTGGCAGAACGATGTGCGCCTGCCGCTCGGCACGGCGCTGCTGGCCCTGGAGCGGCTGCAGGAAAAGGTTTCCGGCGATCAGCCCTATGACCACAACCGGCGCAGCATCAATTCCTTCCTGGCCGGCTGGAACGGCAGCTTCGAGAAGCACCGCCTGCAATTCAATCTGCGCCGCGACGACAACTCCCAGTTCGGCGACAAGAACACCGGCTTCATCGCCTATGGCTACCAGATCGACGACCGGCTGCGGCTGCATGCCTCTTACGGCACGGCCTTCAAGGCCCCCACCTTCAACGATCTCTACTGGCCCGATGCCGGCAACCCCGATCTGAAACCGGAAACGGCCAAAAACCGGGAACTCGCCCTGCACTATGAAAGCGGCCAGCACCAGATTTCCGCCACCGCCTACCGTAACGATGTGGACAACCTGATCGCCTGGGCCCCCGTTGCGCCCGGCAGCTGGATCTGGCTGCCCGCGAACGTGAACAAGGCGCGCCTCGAAGGGCTGACCCTGGCCTACGCGGGCAAGCTGCAGGGCTTCGATGTAAAAGCCAGCGCCGATTTCCAGGACCCTCGGGACACGATACTCGACAAGGTGCTACGCTATCGCTCCCGCCAGCATGGCAGCCTGGCCATGGGCCGCCGTCATGGACGATTCGACTGGAACCTGGAGTGGCAGGCCAGCAGCAAGCGCTATCAGGACGTGAACAATACCCAGAAACTCGGCGGCTACGCCCTCGTGAACCTGCAGGCCGGCTACCGCCTCGACCCGGATTGGTCCCTGTTTGCCCGGGTCAATAACCTGTTTGACCGGAAGTATGTCCTCAATCAGGACTACGCCACCGAGGGGGCCAATTTCTTTCTCGGCCTGCGTTACGCCCCGAAGTAAGCTTTCGCCATGCCCTCTTCCCGCCGCCGCGCGCTATTCGTTCTCACCGCTCTCCTGCTCCTGGCGGGCCTGAGCCTGGGCGCGGCGCTCCTGGCGGGCTCGGTGGCCGTCAGCCCGCTGGAGTTGCTGGCCGGTTTCGCGGGCGGGGAATCTTCGCTTGCGGCCGAGGTGGTGCTGCAATTACGCCTGCCCCGGGCCCTTTCCGGCTTTGCCTGCGGCGGCCTTTTGGCCCTGGCCGGGGCCCTGATGCAGGTGTTGCTGCGTAATCCCCTCGCCGATCCCTATGTGCTGGGCATTTCCGGCGGCGCCGGGGTGGGCGCCCTGGCCGCCATCCTGCTCGGGCTTTCCGGCCTCGGCATCGACAGTTTCGCCTTTGCCGGCGCCCTGGGCGCCCTCATGCTGGTGTTTGGCCTCGCCCATGGCGATGGCAGCTGGACCCAGACCCGGCTCTTGCTCACCGGGGTGATCGTCGCCTCCGGCTGCGGCGCCCTGGTGGCGCTGATGCTCTCTTTGGCGCCGGAATCGAAGCTCCGCGGCATGCTGTTCTGGCTCATGGGCGACCTCTCCCAGAGCCTTTCTCCCTGGCCCACGCTCGGCTTTCTCGCCCTGGCCCTGTTGCTCGCCCTGCCCTTTGCGCGGGAGCTCAACCTGCTCGCCCGGAGCGCCGAAAGCGCCCAGACCCTGGGAGTGGCGGTGGGCCGCCTGCGCGCCCTGGTGTATTTCATCGCGGCGCTGGCCACCGCCGCCGCCGTCACCAGCGCCGGTTCGATCGGCTTCATCGGCCTCGTGGTGCCGCATCTGGCGCGGCTTGCGATCGGCAACGACCAGCGCCTCTTGCTGCCGGCGGCGGTGCTGGCCGGCGGCACCCTGCTGATGGCCGCCGACACCCTGGCCCGCACCCTGATCGCCCCGGAGCAACTGCCGGTGGGGGTGCTCACCGCCCTGCTCGGGGTGCCGATCTTTTTGTTTTTGCTCACGCGCACCGGGAAATATCGATGAGCGCCTTGCTCCTGGCCCGGGCGCTGGCGGTCGGCATCGGCGCGCACGAGGTCTGCACCCATCTCGACCTGGAACTGGCGGCCGGCGAAACCCTGGTGATCCTGGGCAGGAACGGCGCGGGCAAATCGACCCTGCTCGCCACCCTCGCCGGGCTGCGCCCACCGCGGGCCGGAGC
>NZ_JBASOH010000130.1:0-13743 GCF_049658005.1 Azovibrio sp.
GCAACGGGGGGCGTGGATTGAAACGACTGCGCCTACAGATTTGAAGGCATCCACATTACATTCGCCCCCCAGCAACGGGGGGCGTGGATTGAAACAGTCATGGGATGCAGCAACGCAGACCGCCGACCAAGGAGCATTCGCCCCCCAGCAACGGGGGGCGTGGATTGAAACATGGCATCACCACCGAACATGCCGCCGCCGTTGGCCATTCGCCCCCCAGCAACGGGGGGCGTGGATTGAAACACCTCCACGTCGATGATGCGCAGATCTGTCGTGACATTCGCCCCCCAGCAACGGGGGGCGTGGATTGAAACCTGCAATGTGGGTAGCGGCGCGGTTGAGCAGGGATGCATTCGCCCCCCAGCAACGGGGGGCGTGGATTGAAACCTGTTCGGCCTCATTGGCGTGAAGATGGACGGCCCATTCGCCCCCCAGCAACGGGGGGCGTGGATTGAAACTGCGTGTCCGTCAGCCACAGATACTCGCTGCGGCCATTCGCCCCCCAGCAACGGGGGGCGTGGATTGAAACTGGAACTTCCACACGACGAGCTTATCGCCTGGCGCGCCAGCCTTCCCGAACAGCCCGCCACATAGCAACAAATGACCGCCCGGCATCGGCAACTGGATCAACCAGGAGCAGCCGGGCGATCAGCATCAAGGGGATTGCAGCGAGCGCAGCAAGCAGGCCGACAACCGCACTCTCCATCACATTGAGGTCGCTCGTTGCGAACGCGGCGACAGCGGCAGAAACCCAGATTAGATAAGCGAGGATTTTCATGCTTGGGAAAATGGCGTTAGCCTTCACGATTGGGGCTGCAATATCGGACAAGCATGCTCCTGCTGTCGGCAAAGTTCAAGCGGACTTCACCAAGCTCGGAAGTGCCGTTAAGAACCTGTCAGCCCAGTCAAAAGGGCTTGAGCGATTCGACAGGGCACGAGACGCCTTTCTCAAGGCCGCTGCCGGAGCTAGCGAAGCAAAAGCCATTCGCCCCCCAGCAACGGGGGGCGTGGATTGAAACATGGCATCGACCCCATCCGCCTTTGTGATGGCCTTCATTCGCCCCCCAGCAACGGGGGCGTGGATTGAAACGACGAAGAGGAGTATCCGCAATGAACCGCTAATCCGCGAAGACGCGCTGCGCCGCGCCCTGGCCCGCATGAGCCAAGCGCAAAGCCAGGCCTGGCTCGTGCCCCAATGGCTGGGCAGCGTGCAGGCGGCCTTGAACAGCCCGTGGATCCTGGCCATCGACACCCCCGTCAAGCCTTTGTACGGCAAGCAGGGCGGTGCCCAGGTCAGCGACGACTGGTGGCGGGTGCGGCCAAGGCCGACCTGGTGGGACGGCGGCGGATAATGCCAGGATGAATGCCGATCAAACCATCCGCGCCGGGCTGGGGTCGCCGGTCTTTGATGAATTCTTCCGGGGCGCGAAAGATGCGCCGGCGCGCTTTGCCGTGGCCGCGCTGGGGCTGGCGGAGCGGGCGCTGTTTGGCTGCCGGGGTCGCGCCGCGATGCTTTGCCGTCCTCCGCTCTTCGGGCGCTACGCGCCCTCATCGCTGCGACCGCCAAAGCATCGCAAAACCAGCAGACTACAAATTTACAGAAGAGATGTTGCACTAACGAGGAAGGCCGCCAGCTCGTCGGCGGCAATCGAGAGTTGAGTGTCGCCCAGCATCACCGCCAGCCCTTCGGCAAAGGCCAGGGCCTTTTCGGCTTCGTACAGGGCGTGTTCGCCTTCTTCGCGCAGCATCAGTTGGCTCATGGCTTAGCCCCCCGCCCCTGGCAACGGCAGGCGGGGGTTGAAACTGTTTGCTTTAGATCACCGGCCTGATGCTGGAAGACATCGACCCGCTTGACCTGGCCGACTCGAAGGCGCTGCAGGACTCCTTTCGCAGCAGGGAGGACAACTGAGGAAGCGCTGCGGCCGCTCGATGAAGTGCTGCTCACGGTCCTGCGCATCCAGCCGTCGGAGATCGACGGCCTCGATATGGAGGACTACTGGTTCTGGATCGAGGTCGCCGAGCGCGAGGTCAAGCGCCGGAACGAGATGATGCCGTCGCTTTACGGCCGATGCATACCACACCGGCCATCAGCAATCCGCCGATGAAGGAAGCGCCGGCCGCCAGGGGTGCGCCGGCCATCGCCGCCAGGGTGAGTGCGAAGGGGAAGAGGAATGGCGCCACCCAGAACGGCAAATTTGCAAAGCACACCCAGGCAAGCCACGCGGCAGCGCTGCCGAGGGTCAGCCCGTAGAGCGTCTTGGCGGTAGCGAGGGCGGTTTTTTCAAACATGTTGCGAGGATAGCAAAAGGTCGAACGGCATGGGCAATGAACTGCCTGTAGGCGTCAAGTCGGCGTCAAGATCGGCGTCAAGATCGGCGCGGTGCTGTCGGGCACCTTCCTGGCCGCGTTTGCCTCGCGCGCGGAGGATGACATCATGATCGCCATCGCCATCGCCATCGCCATCGCCATCGCCATCGCCATCGGGGTCGGGGTCGGGGGCGCGGAAAAACTTCGGGTCGGTACCACGGTGGACCGGCTGGTGCGCGGGAGTATGCGGGCACGGCTGAGAAACATGGTGGTGGCTTGAGCGCAGCACTGCTTGTTGCTATAATCGCCCGCTTCCCTTGGCGCTTGCCGGGGAAATTTTTCAATCCGGCATCGGCTCTATCAAACTGGGGCGTTGCTGTTTTCATGAAGAGAGAGTTTGAATGGCATTCACCACCGAACAAAAGGCACAAGTTGTTGCCGATTTCCAGCGCGCCCAGGGCGATACCGGTTCTTCCGAAGTGCAAATCGCACTGCTGACCGCCCGCATCAATGACCTGACCGGCCACTTCAAGGAACACAAGAAGGATCACCACTCCCGTCGCGGCCTGCTGCGCATGGTGAGCCAGCGTCGCAAGCTGCTGGATTACCTGAAGGGCAAGAATGTGAATGCCTACCGTACCCTGATCGAACGTCTGGGTCTGCGCAAGTAATGACATTCCGGGCCGGTAGCGGCCCTGTCTGTTGCAAAGAGCGGTCTGCCACCGGGTAGTCCGCTCTTTTTGTTTGCTGGCTGAGTTAGTGGCTGAGTTAGAATCAGGCGCGCAAATATTGAAATGTCGAGTCGAGAAAGTAGAAAGGAAACTATGTTTAATATCGTGAAAAAAACCTTCGCCTACGGTGAGCAGCAAGTCACCCTGGAGACCGGCGAAATTGCCCGCCAGGCTTCTGGCGCCGTCGTCGTGAGCATGGGCGATACCGTGGTGCTGGTCACCGTGGTGGCGGCCAAGACCGCCAAACCCGGCCAGGATTTCTTCCCCCTGACCGTCGATTATCAGGAAAAATTCTATGCAGCCGGCCGCATTCCCGGTGGCTTCTTCAAGCGCGAAGGCCGCCCCTCCGAAAAGGAAATCCTGACCTGCCGCCTGATCGACCGCCCCATCCGCCCGCTGTTCCCCGAAGGTTTCTACAATGAAGTCCAGATCGTGGCCACCGTGCTCTCCCTGGACCCGGAGATCGATCCCGACATTCCCGCCATGATCGGCGCTTCCGCCGCCCTGGCCATCTCCGGCGTGCCCTTCATGGGTCCCATCGGTGCCGCCCGCGTGGCCTACATCGATGGCCGGTATGTGCTGTCCCCCACTGCCACCCAGCTCAAGGAGAGCCAGCTCGACCTGGTGGTCGCCGGTACCGAATCCGCCGTGCTGATGGTGGAATCCGAAGCTCAGGAACTGTCCGAGGACGTGATGCTGGGCGCCGTGGTGTTCGGCCACGAACAGATGCAGGCCGCCATCAACGCCATCAATGAACTGGTGGAAGAGGGCGGCAAGCCCGAGTGGGATTGGCAGGCTCCGGCCAAGGATGAAGCCCTGGTCGCCCGTATTGAAACCCTGGCCAAGGCCCGTCTGGAAGAAGCCTACAACATCACCGTGAAGCAGACCCGCAGCCAGCAGGTCAAGGACATCAAGGCGGAAGTGATCGCCGCCCTGTGCGAAGGTGAAAATGCCGCTGACGAAAGTGTCGTGGCCGATTATTTCTTCGCCCTGGAAGCCTCCATCGTGCGCGGCCGCATCCTCTCCGGCGCTCCCCGCATCGACGGTCGTGACACCCGCACCGTGCGCCCCATCACCCTGCGCTCCGGGGTGCTGCCCCGTACCCACGGCTCCGCCTTGTTCACGCGCGGCGAAACCCAGGCCATGGTCGTGGCCACCCTGGGCACCAACCGGGATGAGCAGATCATCGACGCCCTGGGCGGCGAATACCGCGAACGCTTCATGCTGCATTACAACATGCCGCCTTTTGCCACGGGCGAATGCGGTCGTGTCGGCTCCCCCAAGCGCCGGGAAATCGGTCACGGTCGCCTGGCCAAGCGCGCCCTGCTGGCCGTGCTGCCCAAGCCCGAAGATTTTTCCTACTCCATGCGTGTGGTTTCCGAAATCACCGAGTCCAACGGTTCCTCTTCCATGGCTTCCGTCTGCGGCGGCTCCCTGGCCCTGATGGATGCCGGCGTGCCCCTCAAGTCTCATGTGGCTGGCATCGCCATGGGCCTGATCAAGGAAGGCAACCGTTTCGCCGTGCTGACCGACATCCTGGGTGACGAAGATCACCTGGGCGACATGGACTTCAAGGTGGCCGGTACCCGTGCGGGCATTTCCGCCCTGCAGATGGACATCAAGATTCAGGGCATCACCAAGGAAATCATGGCCATCGCCCTGGCCCAGGCCAATGAAGCCCGGATGCACATCCTTGGCATCATGGAAGGTTCGGTGACCGGCCACCGGGAAGAAATGTCTGCCTATGCTCCGCGTCTGTATACCTTCAAGATCAATCCCGAGAAGATCCGCGACGTGATCGGCAAGGGCGGCGCCGTGATCCGTGCGCTGACCGAAGAGACCGGCACCACCATCGACATCAAGGATGATGGCACCATCACCATCGCCGCCACCAGCGCGGAGGCGGCTGCGGCGGCTCGTGCCCGTATCGATGCCATTACCGCAGAAGTGGAAATCGGCAAGGTCTACGAAGGTACCGTGCTGAAGATCCTCGACTTCGGCGCCATCGTCAGCATCCTGCCGGGCAAGGATGGTCTGCTGCATATTTCCCAGATCGCCCAGGAGCGTGTCAATGCCGTGACCGACTATCTCAAGGAAGGTCAGCTGGTACGCGTCAAGGTGCTGGAAACCGACGACCGGGGCCGCGTCAAGCTGTCCATGAAGGCCGTGGCTGCCGAGGAAGGCGCAGGCGTTGCACCTGCCGAAGCGCCCGCCCAGCAGTAAGCCGCACTCCCTGCCGCAATGATGACGGGCACCTTCGGGTGCCCGTGGTTTTTCCCCCAGATACCCCCAAAGCAAAAGGAACCCGGAGGTTCCTTTTGCTTGGGCTTTGGCTTTGGCTTGGACTTGGGCCTGAGCCCGATTGCGCGTCAAGTGGCCTTACTTGGCCATCTGCTTCTCTTTCATTTCTTCCAGCGTCTTGCAGTCGATGCAAAGGGTCGCCGTAGGGCGGGCTTCCAGGCGTTTGATGCCGATTTCGACACCACACTTGTCACAATAGCCGTAATCACCGCTGTTGATCCGGCTCAGGGTTTCGTCGATCTTCTTGATCAGCTTGCGTTCCCGGTCCCGGTTACGCAGTTCGATGGCGATGTCGGTTTCCTGACTGGCCCGGTCATTGGGATCGGCAAAAACGGTCGCCTCGTCCTGCATGGTGTGAACCGTGCGTTCGATATCCTCGCTCAACTCCTTCTTGAGGCCTTCCAGTATGGTGCGGAAGTGCTGAAGTTGCCCTGCGCTCATGTATTCCTCCCCGGCCTTGGGGATGTAGGGTGAAAAGTTCTTGTGAAGCAGTTCTTCTGCCATTTGAAATAGCCGTCCGTAATGACGAAAAACGCATTTAATATCAGAAACGGGGCTTCCCTGCAAGAAAACAGGAAAAAACCCCTAAAACCCAAGGCTTCCGGAGCTGCCGGAAACCTGGGCCGATAGTTTGTTTTGTAGTTGACGCCCCGATCTTGCCTCTATAGAATGCGCGCTTCTTCGGGGCGTAGCGCAGCCTGGTAGCGCATCTGTTTTGGGAACAGAGGGTCGTGAGTTCGAATCCCACCGCCCCGACCAGAATGAATATCAAGCCGCAAGGTCGTGACGTCGCTGCAAGGCCGTGATGTCAAGGCCGTGATGTATCAAGGTTGTGATGTATCAAGGCTGTGATGTATCAAGGCTGTGATGTAATTACCCGGCGAGTCGATTCGATGCGCCCGTAGCTCAACTGGATAGAGCAACGGCCTTCTAAGCCGTAGGTTGTGAGTTCGATTCTCGCCGGGCGCGCCAAGAAAACAATGGCGGCTGTAGCTCAGTTGGTAGAGCGCAGGATTGTGATTCCTGATGTCGTGGGTTCGAAACCCATCAGTCGCCCCAGATGCCATGAAAAAACCGACCTCCGGGTCGGTTTTTTCATGGTCGGGTCCGGGTCGCCGGGTCCGGGTCATCCCCCTTCGTCCGGCAGCCTGGCGGGCAGGGGGAGCGATCTTGAAATCCTCCCCATCCAATTCCTCCAGGGGCGAAGTGGCAGCCCCTGTTCATCCACTCCGGGGCAACCCCGCAGGTCATGGTGACCGCCGTCATGCCCTGGCCGGTCACCTGCACGGCCACCGTCCAGATCACGCCGGCGTCCCGGAAGAATCCATTTCAAGGGAAAAACTTCGAGGGAAAACTGGTAGCATCGGGCCCCGCATCCCGGTCGGGATAGCTATCCGTTTCTCGAAGGAGTCTTCCATGATCGAACTGGGCGTCAACATCGACCACGTGGCCACCCTGCGCCAGGCCCGGCGCACCTGGGAGCCGGACCCGGTCTGGGCTGCCGTGGAGGCGCACCTGGGTGGTGCCGATGGCATCACCATCCACCTGCGCGAAGACCGCCGCCACATCGGCGACGAGGACGTGCGGCGCCTGAAGGAATTGACCCAGGTGAAGCTCAACCTGGAAATGGCGGCCACCGACGAGATGGTCGGCATCGCCTGCCGCACCCGGCCGCAGATGGCGATGCTGGTCCCCGAAGGCCGCCACGAAGTCACCACCGAGGGGGGGCTCGACGTGGCCGGGCAGGAAAGCCGCCTGAAGGAGGTGGTGGCCCGCCTGAGCGATGCCGGCATCGTCACCAGCGTCTTCATCGATGCCGAATTGCCCCAGGTGGAAGCCGCCGCCCGCATCGGCGCCCGGGTTTGCGAACTCCACACCGGCCCCTATGCCCACGCCTTCCACACCCAGGGCCGCGATGCAGACGCGGACGCCGTGCTGGCCGAAGTCGATAAGCTATGCCGCGCCGGCGAGGCCATCTTGCAACGGGGCATGCGCTTCAACGCCGGCCATGCCCTCAATTATTACAACGTCGGCCGCATCGCGGCCCTGCCCGGCGTGCGCGAGCTGCATATCGGCCATGCCATCATCAGCCGCGCGCTCTTCATCGGCCTGCGGCAGGCGGTGCGGGAAATGAAGGCCCTGATGGAGCGGGCCGCCGCCTGATTCATGATTTACGGCATCGGCACCGACATCGTCGCCGTCCGTCGCCTGGCCCGCCTCCTGGAGCGGCATGGCCGCCGGGGCAGCGACAAGATCCTGGCGCCCCATGAGCGGGAGGAATTCGCCCAGGCTCGCGAGCCCGCCCGCTTCCTCGCCAAGCGCTGGGCCGCCAAGGAGGCTTTTGCCAAGGCCCTGGGGAGCGGCATCCGCCCGCCGGCGCGGCTCACTGCCATCGGCGTAGGTCATGATGAACTGGGCAAACCCTCTTTCATCCTGAGTTCCGAACTCCAGGCCCTGCTCGAGAGCCGCCAGCTCACCCCGCATCTTTCCCTCAGCGACGAGGCGGAATACGCCGTCGCCTATGTGATCCTCGAACGCCCATGACCGAACAAGCCCTTGGCCCCCTGATGATCGACATCGAGGGCAGCACGCTCACCGAGCTCGACCGGGAACGCCTCTGCCATCCCCTGGTGGGCGGCATCATCCTCTTTACCCGCAATTACACCGACCCGGAACAGCTCACGGCCCTCACTGCGGCAATCCACGCCCTGCGCCAGCCGCCGCTTTTGATCGCCGTGGATCATGAAGGGGGGCGGGTACAGCGCTTCCGGCAAGGTTTCACCCGCCTGCCCGCCATGGCCCGGCTCGGCCAGGCCTGGGATGAAGATCCTGAGCGGGCCTTGAATCTCAGCCGCCAGGTCGGTTATGTGCTCGCCGCCGAGCTGCGGGCCCGGGGGGTCGATTTTTCCTTCACCCCGGACCTCGACCTCGACTATGGCCGTTCCAGCGTCATTGGCAGCCGCGCCTTTCACCGCCGCCCCGAGGCCGTGATGGCCTTGGCCGGGGCGCTGATCGCGGGTCTCGAGGCGGGGGGCATGGGCGCTTGCGGCAAGCATTTTCCCGGTCACGGCTGGGTGGAGGCGGATTCCCATGTGGCCGTTCCCGTGGACGAGCGCAGCCTCGAAGCCCTGCAGGAAGACATCCGCCCCTATCGGGAACTTCCTCTCGATGCGGTCATGCCGGCGCATGTGATCTACCCGGAAATTGACGATAAACCTTCCGGATTTTCAAAGAAATGGCACGCTTATCTAAGAAACGACGTGAAGTTTGACGGAGTGGTTTTCAGCGACGATCTGTCGATGGCAGGCGCCCGCGTCGCCGGCGACACCCTGGCCCGGGTGGAAGCGGCCTACCAGGCCGGCTGCGACATGCTGCTGCTATGTAATGCGCCGGACAAGGTAGGTGAGGTGCTGGCGCGCTGGCAGGTGCGCTGGCAGGTGGAAAGAGACCCGCTGCGCAGTGCCCGCCTCACCCGGCTCCTTCCCCCGGCTCCCGCCCTCGACTGGAGCGCACTCCAGGCCAGCCCGGACTATCAATCTGCCGTTACGGCCATCATCGATTTTGCGGAACGGTAAACGGGCTGAGGACGGCGGCTGGATAAAGTGGACGGAAATGGCCCGTTCCCGGGGCTTACGGAAATGCAAACGGGCAGCCGAGGCTGCCCGTTCCAAACAGCGGCCAAGCTGAAATTACTTGACCCGGTTGCGGTACTCGTCGGTGCGGGTATCGATTTCGATCTTGTCGCCGATTTCCACGAAGGCGGGCACGGCGAGTTCGAAGCCGGTGACGATCCTGGCGGGCTTCAGGACCTTGCCGGAGGTGTCGCCCTTGACAGCGGGTTCGGTATAGATCACTTCACGCACCACGGAGTTGGGCAGTTCCACGGAAATGGCCTTGTCGTTGTAGAACACTACTTCACAGGCCATGCCGTCTTCCAGATACTTGAGGGCATCGGTCATGTTTTCGGCTTCGATGTCGTACTGGTTGTACTCGGCATCCATGAAGACGTACATGGGATCGGCGAAGTAGGAGTAGGTCACTTCCTTGCGATCGAGTTGCACCACTTCAAACTTGTCATCGGCCTTGTACACGGACTCGGAAGGCGCGCCGGTGAGCAGGTTCTTGAGCTTCATCTTGACCACGGCAGCGTTGCGGCCGGACTTGTTGTATTCGGTTTTCTGGACCACCAGGGGGTCGTTACCCACCATGATGACGTTGCCAGAGCGGAGTTCCTGAGCGGTTTTCATGATTTTTCAGAGCGTTAGGCCAAAACGAAACCCGGGATTATACGCGTGATTCACAAAATTTGACGAGCGTTGTGAGCAGATCATTTTCACTGCCCAACCGGGCACTCCGGTCGCAAGCCTTGTCTTGCAGTGCCGGCAGGGCCGCGTGAAAACCGGGCCAGGTGGCCTGCAGATTGCCTTCCAGCCCGTTCCAGGCGCGCCAGAAAGCGGCCATCGGGGCAGGGGCTTCATACCAGTCGAGGAAGGCTTCCAGCTTGGCGCCATGGGCAGCCTCCTCCTGTGGGTAGAGGTTCCAGACCAGGGGACGGGCTGCCCACAGGGCCCGCACGAAAGAATCCTCGCCGCGCACGAAATTCAGGTCGCAACTCCAGAGCAGTTCATCAAAGCGGGACTGGGGCAGGAATGGAATGGGCACGAGGCGCGCCGGGCCTACTTGCCAGGGGCCGCCACCGCCCAGTAATTTCTGCACGGCCGCCAGGGGTTTGCCCGGCGGCACCAGGCAGAGGAGGGATGCCGGGTGTTCCCGCCAGGCCGCCAGCAAGTCGGCGACCGGAGCCGTGTCGTAACAGAACAGGCTGACCTGAAGGGTATCGGGCGCCCGATCTAGTCCCAATTCCATCAGGAAACGCCGGGGCCCCTCCTGGGCCAGAAAGGCATCGCGCCGGGTCAGCAAATCCTGTTCACGCAGCAGGCCGCCCGTGCCCGGCACCAATCCCGGAAAGCAGAAGAATTTCACCAAGGGCAAACGGCGATGGGGTGAAGCCAGCCCGTGGCAACCGGCCACCCAGGGCTCGGCGCTCAGGTATTCCAGATTCACCCAGCAGGGCGGGCGAGGGCGGTCGGCCATGGCGGCCAGATACCCGGCGGGCGGGTCGCAGGCAAAGGCTTCGATCACCACATCGGCCACCTGCTCGAACACCAGGGGCGATTGCCAGCGGGCGATGCGGACGCCCTCGATTTCCTGGCGCTCCAGGGCGGGGTCAAAAGCGGGTAACAGCGGCGCCAGGACCTCGGGCGCATCCACCCAGAGCCGGACCCGCACCGGGTATTCGGCAGCCAGTTGCCGGGCCAGGCGCCAGCAGACGCCGATGTCCCCCAGGTTATCCACGACCCGGCAGAAAATGTCCCACAAGGGGCGCAAAGGCGGTGTATCAAGTGCCATGGGGCGCCATGGTAACATCCGCGCCATGCCTGAATTTGCCCCAGCCAACGGCCCCGATGCCCGCCATGCCGCACCCATGGTTCAGGCCCGTACCTGCAGCCCCCGATTTCCCGATTGCCGCCCATGAGTTTTGACCACAAGGCTTTCCTGGCTACCCTGCCGGACCTGCCCGGGGTCTACCGCATGTTGTCCGCAGAAGGGACGGTGCTTTATGTGGGCAAGGCCAAGAACCTCAAGAAGCGGGTGTCTTCCTATTTTCAGAAGACCCTCGCCAGCCCCCGCATCGCGATCATGGTGAGCCAGATCGAGCGCATCGAAACCACGGTGACCCGTTCCGAGGCCGAAGCCCTGCTGCTCGAAAACAACCTGATCAAGACCCTGTCGCCGCGCTACAACATCCTGTTCCGGGACGATAAATCCTATCCCTACATCGTCATCAGCCGGGGCGAATTCCCCCGCCTGGGCTTCTTTCGCGGCAGCCCGGACCGCAAGGCCGACTACTTCGGCCCCTTTCCCTCGGCCTCGGCCGTGCGCGACAGCCTCTACCTGCTGCAGAAGATGTTCCGCCTCAGGACCTGCGAGGATTCGGTCTTTGCCAACCGTTCCCGCCCCTGCCTCTTGTACCAGATCAAGCGGTGCAGCGGCCCTTGCGTGGCCGGGCTGGTGAGTGCCGGGGATTACGCCCGGGACGTGCAACTGGCCGCCTGGTTCCTGCTCGGGCGCCAGAACGAGGTCATCGAACGCCTCGGCGAGGCCATGGAAGAGGCGGCCGCCAAGCTGGCCTTCGAGCAGGCCGCCTTGTACCGGGACCAGATCCAGTCCCTGCGCCAGATTCAGGAACGCCAGTACATCGAAAGCCACAAGGGCGAAGATGCCGACGTGGTGGTGGCAGTGCGGGAAGCCGGGCAACTGTGCGTCAACCTGGCCATGGTGCGGGGCGGGCGACACCTCGGGGACCGGCCCCAATTCCCGATCCATGGCAATGATTCCAGTCCGGAAGAGGCCGTGGCCGCCTTCATCGCCCAGCATTACGCCTTGCACCCGGCTCCGGCCCGGCTGCTGGTCTCCCCCTTGCCCGACGAGATGGAAGAAACCGCCGCCGGTCTCGATGCGGCGGCCGGCCGGCCTGTCCCCATCAGTGAAGCCCGGGCGACCATGCACAAGGTGTGGGTGGACATGGCGCTGCAGAATGCCCGCCTGGCCATCACGGCGCGTAACCAAGCCAGCGCCCAGCAGGGCCAGCGCCTGGAAGCCCTGCGCCAGGCCCTGGGCCTGACCGAGCCCCTGGAGCGCATCGAGTGCTTCGACATCAGCCACACCCAGGGTGAGTCCCCGGTGGCCTCCTGCGTCGTCTATCAGGGCCACGGCATGAAGAAGTCCGATTACCGGCGCTTCAACATCCGCGACATCGAACCCGGCGACGATTATGCCGCCATCCGCCAGGCAGTCAGCCGCCGCTACGACAAGCTGGCCGAGGGAGAAGGCGTGGCGCCCGACCTGATCCTCATCGACGGTGGCAAAGGCCAGGTGGCCATGGCCGCTGCCGCCCTGGAGGAACTGGGACTTGCCCATCTGCCCATGGTCGGGGTTTCCAAGGGAGAAGGGCGCAAGGTCGGCCTCGAATCCCTGGTGTTCCCGGATGGCCGGGAGGCCTTACAATTGGGAGCCGATAACCCGGCCCTGCATCTGGTGGTGGAAATCCGCGACGAAGCCCACCGCTTTGCGCTGACCGGCCACCGGGCCCGGCGCAGCAAGGCCAGGAATACCTCCCGCCTGGAAGACATCCCCGGCGTGGGGCCCGCCCGGCGCAAGGCCCTCGTCACCCATTTCGGCGGCCTGCCCGGCGTGGCAGCCGCCTCGGTGGAACAACTGGCCCAGGCCCCTGGCATCAGCCCGGCCCTGGCCGCAACGATTTACGCCACCTTGCACTGAAAACCGAATGCCAATTTAAAGCGCACTCCATGCCCTTCAATCTGCCCATCTTCCTGACCTGGCTGCGCATCGTCGCCATTCCCTTGCTGGTCGTGCTGTACTATCTGCCTGAAAACTGGCTGCCGGAACGGGAACGGGATCTGTTCGCCACCTTGCTGTTCATGGGGGCCGCCCTCACCGACTGGCTAGATGGCTACCTGGCCCGCAAACTCAACCAGACCTCTTCCTTTGGTGCCTTTCTCGACCCGGTGGCGGACAAGCTGATCGTCGCCGCCGCCCTCATCATCCTGGTGGAGTTGGACCGCACCAATGCAGTGGTCGCCACCATCATCATCGGCCGCGAAATCACCATCTCCGCCCTGCGCGAATGGATGGCCAAGATCGGCGCCGCCAAGAACGTGGCCGTTTCCATGCTGGGCAAGATCAAGACGGTCACCCAGATGTTGTCCATCACCCTGCTCTTGTACCGGGAACCCCTGCTGGGTTGGAACACCCTGGAGCTGGGGAATCTGCTGATCTGGATCGCGGCCCTGCTCACCCTCTGGTCCATGGCTTATTACCTGCACAAAGCCTGGCCGGAGATTGTCAAGCGTACGGGGGCCGGAGCCTGATCTGCCCGGGTCCCGGGCATCACGAATTTGCTCCGGCAAACCCACGTGAAAACGTTGACTTTCAAGTTACATCCCCTATAATGCGCCCTTCATTTGAAGCGGCAGTAGCTCAGTTGGTAGAGCGCAACCTTGCCAAGGTTGAGGTCGAGAGTTCGAGACTCTTCTGCCGCTCCAGGATTTCTGGTGAAGCCATGACAGCTTTACCCGTCGTAAAAAGCATTTACTGGCGCGATAGCAAAGCGGTTATGCACCGGATTGCAAATCCGTGTAGGTCGGTTCGACTCCGGCTCGCGCCTCCATACAGGCAGCAATAGGGCGGTAGTAGCAGGGCGGTAGTAATAGGGCGGCAGTAGCTCAGTTGGTAGAGCGCAACCTTGCCAAGGTTGAGGTCGAGAGTTCGAGACTCTTCTGCCGCTCCAGTAAAGGCAGCTCCAGCAATGGCAGTTCCACGA
>NZ_JBASOH010000131.1:0-11492 GCF_049658005.1 Azovibrio sp.
GTCCTGGCCCGGCCCCAGCCGGCCGCCCGGTGGCGTGAGCTGTGGCAGGCCCAGCTCGACCTCTGGCTGGGCGAACATCCGGCCGCGCCGGAAGACGCCGAAGCCCTGCGCGTCGTGCTCGCCACCCTGGGGCCCCTGGCCCAGGCCATGGCCGAAGGGGAGGCAAAGACCCCGATTCCCTGCGCCGCCGCCCGTGCCGCCCTGGAAGATGCGCTCGAAGCCCAGGCCCGGGGCGGCATGCCGTCCGGCAGCATCACCTTCACCGCCTTGCCCAGCCTGCGCCAGTTGCCCTACCCGCTCATCTGCCTGCTGGGCCTTGACGATGGGGTCTTTCCCCGTCCCGAGCGGCCTCTGGAATTCGACCTGACGCCCCTGGAAACCCGGCCCGGAGACCGGCAGCGCCGTCAGGACGAACGCAATCTGTTCCTCGACCTGATCCTTGCCGCCCGGAAGGGCCTCTACCTGAGCTACACCGGCCGCAGCCAGCGGGACGACTCGCCGTTGCCGCCGTCGATCCTGGTGGCGGAACTGCTCGAATGCCTCTGCCGCGCCACGGGGGCGCCCCCCGAACGCCTGCGCCTCGGCCATCCGCTCCAGGCCTTCTCGCCCCGGTATTTTTCCGGGTCGGAGGATAAAGATGAACGGCGGGTGAGCTATCACGGCCGCTACGCCGCCGCCCTGAACCAGCAGCGCCAGGTGCCGCCGGAAATCCCCGCCTGGAAGGCGGCGGACGAGGATGAGGATGACGCGGGCGCCCGCCCCGCCCGCCAGCCCCGTTTTTTCAGCGCCCCCCTGGCGGCGGTTCCCCTCGCCAGCATCCGTCTGGCCCAGCTCCAGGCCTTCTTCCACCACCCGGCCAAGGCCCTGCTGCGCGAACGCCTGGGCCTGAGCCTGCCGGGCACAAAAGCGGAACTGGAAGACGAAGAACCCTTGCTGCTGGACGGCCTGGAGCGCTACCGGCTCGCCGACCGGCTGTTGCCCGCCGCCCTTGCCGGGGCGGGGCGCGAAGCCCTGCTGGCACTGGCCCGCTCCGGCCCCGAACTGCCCAGTGGCGCCATCGGCGAGGCCCTGCTCCTGGGTGAAGTGGAAGCCTTGCTGGCCTATGTCCGGGAACTCCAGCCCCGCCTGGCCGGGCTGGCCGATTCGCCGCTGTCCTGCGACCTGCAGGTGGCCGGCCTCCGGCTGTCCGGCGTCCTGACCCACTGGGGCCCCGCCGGCCTGCTGCGCTACCGCTGCGCCCGGGCCGGCGTGGCCGATTACCTCGGGGCCTGGCTCGACCATCTGTGTCTGAACGCCCTGGCTCCGACGGGTGTGACGCTGGAGAGCACCCATGTGGCGCGCGACAAGGTGTTCCGCTTTTGCCCCGTGGCCGAGCCGCTGCCGCTGCTGGCCGAACTGCTGTATAGTTACAGGAGCGGCCTGAGCGCGCCCCTGCCCTTTTATCCCAAAACCGCCTGGGCTTTGCAGACCGGCGGCGCGGGCAAGGCCATGCAGCAATGGCAGGGCGTCCAGCAATGGGCGGGCGAGGGCGATGACCCCTGGTGGTCCCTGGCCTTGCGCGGCGAGGCGGAACCCCTGGGCGAGGCGTTTGCTGAACTGGCGCGCCGGCTGCTGCTGCCCTTGCTCACGCATCTGGACGATCCAGAAATCTCCCGGCCTGAAGAGGCGCATCCATGACGACGCAAACCAACCTCAAACCCTACGCCTGGCTTTCCATTGCCGCCGCCCTGGCCACCATCGGCCTGAAAACCTGGGCCTGGTGGCTGACGGCTTCCGTGGGCCTGCTGTCTGACGCCATGGAATCCCTGGTCAATCTGGCCGGGGCCGTGATGGCCCTGTCGATGCTGCATCTGGCCGCCCAGCCGGCCGATGCAAAACATGCCTACGGGCACAGCAAGGCCGAGTATTTTTCCAGTGCGTTCGAGGGCTTCCTGATTCTGGTGGCGGCGCTCAGCATCGCCTGGGCCGGCATCGACCGGCTGCTGCATCCCCGGCCGCTGGAGGCTCTGGGGATCGGTCTGCTGGTGTCGGTCGTGGCCTCCATCATCAATCTGGTCACGGCGCGCATCCTGCTGAAGGCGGGGCGGCAGCATCATTCCATCACCCTGGAGGCCGATGCCCATCACCTGCTCACCGATGTATGGACTTCGGGCGGCGTGATCCTGGGGGTCGGGGCCGTGGCGCTGACCGGCTGGCTCTGGCTGGACCCGGCGCTGGCCCTGCTGGTGGCCGCCAACATCGTCTGGACCGGGGTGCAACTGCTGCGCCGCTCCGCCGCCGGCCTGATGGATGCGGCCCTGCCGCCGGAGCAGCAGCAGGCCATCGAAGCGGTGCTGGCCGCCTATCAGCAGCAGGGCATCGGCTTTCATGCCCTGCTGACCCGCCAGGCGGGGTCACGGGTCTTCATCTCGGTGCATGTGCTGGTGCCGGGGCACTGGAAGGTGCAGCAAGGCCATGATCAGGTGGAACGGATCGAGGCCGACATCCGCCGGATCATGCCCCGCGCCCATGTGCTGACCCACCTGGAACCCATTGAAGACCCGCTTTCCCAGGAAGATCTGACGCTGGACCGCTAGCACCGGCGCCCCGGTCCTGCCTGCCGGGCAAGGGCGGCAAGAGCGGGCCAAGGCCGGGCACGGCGATCAGGCCGGCAAGGGAGGGGTGACCCGGATGGTCGGATCCCCCTATACTGCTTTGCCGTTTTCCTTTCTGCCTTGCCCGAGTATGGATTCATGACAGTCAGCCAGCCCCTGGATGTTGACCGCTGCCCCCTGGAGGGCATTGCCCTGATCGAGGCTTCGGCCGGCACGGGCAAGACCTGGGCCATTTGCGGCCTGGTGCTGCGGTTCCTGGTGGAGCAGGAACGGTCCATCGACCAGGTGCTGGTGGTGACCTTCACCAATGCCGCCACCGCCGAGTTGCGCGAGCGGGTGCGGGACCGGCTGGTGGAGGTGCTGGCCTGGCTCGAAGATGAAAGTGCAGCACAAGACCCGTTCATTCCCCATTTCGTCGCCAGCCTGGAACACGACAAGGGCCTGGCGCGGCCCCTGATTCAAGTCCGGCTCAAGGCGGCCCTGACCGCTTTTGACGAAGCCTCGATTTTCACCATCCACGGCTTCTGCCAGCGGGCCCTGGGGGACAGCCCCTTTGCCGCCGGCCAGCCGTTCGCCCTGGAACTGGGGGATGGCAGCGACCTGATCCGGGAAGTGGTGGCCGACTTCTGGCGCCTCAATATCGCCCACGGCGAGCTGGCGCCCGCCTTCATCGCCTGGCTGACTGGCCGGGGTTTCAATCCCGGCCAACTGGAAAGTCTGCTGCGCCGCGCCCTGAAAAAGCCCCTGGCGACGGCCCTCTGGCCGGACGGCCTGGAGGGCCTGCCTCCCCCCGCTACTGCGGATATGGAACAGGCCTACCAGGAAGCCGCCCATTGCTGGCAGGCTCAGCACGCAGAAGTGATCGCTCTGCTGCAAAGCCGGCTGGCCGATCTCAAGTATTTCACGGCCGCCGATCTGGACTGCGGCGCCCGGGAATGGGAGGCCTGCTTTGCCGCCGCCCAGCCCCTCGCCCCCCTGGGAGAACAGGCCGCCTGTTTCCGCCAGTCCGTGCTTACGGGCAAGAAGACCCGGGCCGGCAAGGCGCCCCCCAGCCATCGGTTCTTCGAACTGGCCGAGCGTTACTGCGCTGCCCGGGACGATCTGGATGCCTTGCTGGAAAACCATAGGCTGGCCCTCTACCAGCGCTTCCTGGCCTGGGCCCCGGCCGCCGTGGCCGAGCGCAAGCGGGCCCGGCACCGGGTCGATTTCGACGACCTGCTGCTGAACCTGTACCGGAGCTTGAGCGGCCCGCGCGGCGAGACCCTGGCCGCCAGCTTGCGGCAGCGCTTCCCGGTGGCCTTGATCGACGAATTCCAGGACACGGACCCCCTGCAGTTTGCCATTTTCCAGGCCATCTACGGCAGCGGCGCACAGCCGTTATTCATGGTGGGCGACCCGAAGCAGGCCATCTACAGCTTTCGCCAGGCCGACCTGCACACCTATCTGGCGGCCCGGAAAAAAGCGGCTGCCCACTATCATCTGGACGCCAATCAGCGCTCCACGGCAGGCGTGATCGCCGGCATCAACGGGCTGTTCGGGGCCAATCCCCGCGCCTTCATGCTGGACGAGCTGGATTTTCTTCCCGCCCGGCGCGGCGAAAAGCCCCTCAAACCCTTCACCGACGCCAGCGGCCTGGCGCGCAGCCCCTTCCATTTCTGGCAACTGCCCGGCGACGATGAAACCCTGCTGAGCAAGGCCGAAGCCCTGCATAAGGCCGCCGCCGCCAGCGCCGAGGAAATCGCCCGGCTGCTGGGCGCCGCCCGTCAGGGCCTGGTGAGCCTGGGAGGCCAGCCCCTGAGTCCGGGCCGGGTGGCGGTGCTGGTGCGCACCCACAAGCAGGGCCGGCTGATGCAGGAGGCCCTGGCCCGGGTCGGGCTGCGCGCCGCCGAAATGGCCCAGGACAGTGTCTTTTCCAGCAATGAAGCCGAGGATCTGGAACGGCTGCTGCGGGCCCTCCTGGAACCGGCCCGTACCGGCCTGCTCAAGGCCGCCCTGGCGACGCCCCTGGTGGGGCTCGACGCCGCCGCCATCGCCGTGCTGGGCGAGGACGATGCCGCCCTGGGGGAATGGATCGCCCGTTTCAGCCGCTGGCAGCAGTGCTGGCAGGCCCGGGGCATCGCCGTGGCCCTGGGCGAACTGGGCGAAGGCCTGAATGTTGCGGCCCGGCTGCTGGGCATGGCCGACGGCGAGCGGCGCCTCACCAATCACTTGCACCTGACCGAACTGCTGCACCAGGCCGAAGCGGAGCTGGCCCAGCCCGGCCGGCTGCTGCACTGGTTTGCGGCCCAACGGCGCGAGCCGGGAGCGGACGAGGCGGCCCAGCTGCGTCTGGAATCGGACCAGGATCTGGTCAACATCGTCACCATCCACAGGGCCAAGGGCCTGGAATACGATCTGGTGTTCTGCCCCTTCCTCTGGGAGGGCGGCATCAACCCCAAGGGCGACGGCCTGCCCGGCCAGGCTTACCACGATCAGGATCAGCGCCTGGTGCTCGATTACCGGGCCGAAGGCGAGGCCCTGGGCAAGGCCGCGGCCAAGCTGGAACAGGCGGCGGAACTGCTGCGCCTGTACTACGTGGCCCTGACCCGGCCCGTGCAGCGCTGCTATCTGGTCTGGGGCCCCTACGGCAAAGCCGGCAAAAATGGCATGAGCCGCACCGAAAGCAGCCGCAGCCTGCTCAACTGGCTGGTGGCGGGGCAGGATATGAGCCCCGAGGCATGGCTGACGGTGGAGGGCCGCAAACTTCCCGATGCGCTTGCCCTGAACGAGGCCTGGCAGGGCCTGATCCGCAGCCTCGAAGCGTGCTCCGAAGCCCTGCCCGAGCCGGGCCGGCATGTCCTGGCCGCAACCACCGCCAGCGGCCGTTACCAGGCCCGGGAAGCCCGGCGCCACCTGCGCCCCAACTGGCGCATCGACAGTTTCTCGAGCCTGCTGCGGGGCACCCGCCTGCCCGATCATGACGGCAGCGACCACGATGCCCAGGTGCCTTGGGTGCCGCCTGGGGCCGACGGCGAACCGCCCGCCGGCGCGGCGAGCGTGGCGCCCACGGATTGCCTGCATTTTCCCCGTGGCGCCCGGGCCGGCGATTGCGTTCATCATCTGTTCGAGCATGTGGATTTCAGCCAGCCCGACACCTGGGCCCCCGCCATTGCCGCCGCCCTGGACCACCACCCCCCAGGCGATCCGGCCCTGCGGCCCGAACATCAGGCCATGCTCGGGCAACTGCTCAGCGCTGTGCTGCACACCCCCCTGGCTCTGCCGGGCAGCCGCACGCCCCTGCAACTGGCCAGCCTGGACTGGTCCCGGCGCAAGGTGGAAATGGAATTCCACCTGCCCATGGGCCGCCTCGACCCCCAGGGGCTGCAGACTTTGCTCGCAGCCCACGGGGAGGCGGTGCCGCGCCTGGGCTTCCCGGCCCTGCAAGGCTTTCTCAAGGGCTACATCGACCTGGTGTTCGCCCACGAGGGGCGCTATTACGTGCTCGACTGGAAGAGCAATCACCTGGGCTGGAGCCCCGGCGATTACGGGCCTGCCGCCATGGACTCGGCCATGCTCGAACACGGCTACCGGCTCCAGGCCCGCCTGTACCTGCTGGCCCTGCACCGCTTCCTGGCCTTCCGCCTGCCCGGCTACGACCCGGCCCGGCACCTGGGTGGCGCCTGCTACCTGTTCGTGCGGGGGGTCCGCCCCGGCTGGCAAGTGGATGAGGCGCAGGGCAGGCAACAAGCCGGCGTCTGCCTGCTGCCCCCCCGACCGGAACTGATGCTGGCCCTGGAAGGCCTGCTGGGGTGGCGGCAAGGCCAGGCCCCCGGGGCCGGGGACGGGTTGCGGGAAGAGGCGCAGAAGCAATCGGCAGGGCCGGGTTTGGGCAAGGCCGTGCCAGACCTCGAAGTGACCGGCAAGGTTGCAGGGGCTTGAACGGAAGCCGGGGCCGGCCTGGGCTAGCTGCGGGCGCCGGATTCAGCGGAGGCCAGCGCCGCCGCAGGGAGTTGGCGGATGGACTGGAGGGTGA
This sequence comes from Azovibrio sp., assembly GCF_049658005.1. NCBI lineage: Bacteria > Pseudomonadati > Pseudomonadota > Betaproteobacteria > Rhodocyclales > Rhodocyclaceae > Azovibrio > Azovibrio sp. The sequence goes on from NZ_JBASOH010000131.1 coordinate 6,607, forward strand.
GCAGGATATGTTCGTTCAGGAGTCTGCACGCCCGTTCTTGATCCCGGGCCAGGGCGGCCTTGACGATGGCCGTGTGCTCGGAATGCAGGTCCCGGGGAATCGCACGGGTCGTGATGGAGAGGTGCCGGTAGCGCTCCGACTGCCGGTACAGCACGGCCAGGAAGTGCTTGACCCAGCGGGAGCCGCTGGCATCGATCAGGGCTTCGTGGAATTCCCGGTTGCGTTCATCCCATTCCTCCACCTCTGCCGTTGCCTGGCCACCCAGCCGTTCTTCAGCTTTCGAGAGCCGATGAAAGGCGGCCACCAGCCGGCCTTCCCAGGCGTCGTCACCCCTGGCAATGGACTGAAGCAGCGCTTCGGTTTCCAGCAGGGCCCGGGTGCGGGTGATGTCTTCCATGTCGGCCAGGGAAATCGGTGCGACCCGGAAACCGCGCTGCCCCTGGGCCACCACCAGGGCATCCGCCACCAGCAGGGCCAGCGCTTCGCGCAGGGTGCCGGCGCCCACCTTGTATTCGTCCTTCAGGTGCTCGACCCGCAGCTTTTCCCCGGGGGCGCGCTTGCCGGAAATGATGTCCCGGCGCAGTTGCAGATAGGCCGCTTCAGCCAGGGTCTTGGGCTCGGGATGGAGGCTGTCGCTCTGTGTGTTCATGGGGGGGTGGATTGAATTTCTGGCGGCCATTCTACGGCAAGGTTTTTTTCGCGCCAGGCAAAAAATCCCGAGAAAATGTTTGACTCGATGCGAGACTGGTTTTACAGTCATAATATCGGTAAAACAAGAAAATCTCGATATTCGCTATCACCGATATTCGCTGTCACCACAGGCCGCTATCACTACAGGCCGCTATCGCCACAGGCCGCTATCGCGGTGAGCGGAAGGGAGGAGGAGAGATGGAACAGAGGAAACATTACACGGTCGTGATCCGGGAAACCGGCGAAAGCTACCGCTGTCAGGATCAGGAAAGCCTGCTCTCCGGCATGGCCAGGCTGGGCCGCAAAGGCATCCCGGTCGGCTGCTGCGGCGGTGGCTGCGGTATCTGCAAGGTGGAGATGCTGTCCGGGGATTACGCCAGTCGGCCCATGAGCCGTGAGCACATCAGTGCCGGGGAAGAAGCAGCAGGCGTGGTGCTGGCCTGCCGGGTGTATCCCCGTAGCGACGTGACCCTCCGGGTAGTGGGCAAGATGGAAAAAAGCGTGTTCCGGCCCCGCGTGCCGGCCGCAGCTTGATGCCGTGCAGTCTGGGGCCGTGTTTTACTGCCTTGCCCGAAAGTAGTCCAAAGGCAAGGCAGAAGGCAGCAACCGTAACTGGCAACTTCGAGTGGCAACTTCGTGCAACTACAAAAGAGGAGACATGAATCATGGCAATGACAGGTGTATTACGTCCGGGGCATGTGGTGTTGCGTGTGCTGGATCTGGAAGAAGGGATCAATTTTTATAAAAACGTCCTGGGTCTGGTCGAAACCGGACGGGATCAGCAGGGCCGGGTCTACTTCAAGGCCTGGGATGAGCGAGACCACAATAGCGTGCTGATCCGCCAGGCGGATACGGCCGGCCTCGATTTTTTCGGCTTCAAGGTCGATAGCCCGGCTACGCTCGATAAACTCGAAGCCGACCTCAATGCTTATGGCGTCAGCACCGAACGCATTCCGGCCGGGGAAATGCTGGAGACCGGCGAACGAGTCCGCTTCCTGCTGCCCACCGGCCATGTCTTCGAGCTCTACGCCGAAAAGACCGACGTCGGTAACGGCCAGCCCTATGTCAATCCGGAGGCCTGGATTCCAGCCGCGGAGCATGGCATCGCGCCCGTCCGTTTCGATCATCTGCTCTGCTACGGGCCCGATATCGAAAAGGCCCAGGCCATCTTGCAGGATGTGCTTGGCTTTTATCTGGTCGAGCACATCGAACTGGAGGATGGATCGGGAGATCTGGGCATCTGGCTATCGACCTCGATCAAGGCGCACGACATTGCCTTCGTCCGCCATCCGGAACCGGGCAAGCTGCACCATGTTTCCTTCCTGCTCGAAAGTTGGGAGAAGGTGCTGCGTGCCGCCGACCTGATGTCGATGAACCGGGTTGCCATCGATATCGGCCCAACCCGCCACGGGGTTACCCGGGGCACGACCATCTACGCCTTTGATCCTTCCGGCAACCGTTTCGAGACCTTCAGCGGGGGCTACCAATGCTATCCGGACGGCAAGCCGATCAAATGGAGCCAGAATGAAGTCGGGCGCGGCATTTTTTATCACGACCGTGTCCTCAACGACACCTTCCTGACCGTGCTGACCTGAGCCATGCAGGTTCTCTCTCCCGTTCCCGGCATCACCTGGGAGGCGGCGCATGCCGCGGTGCAAGCCGCGGTGCGCCATGCCGAAACCCAGGGCTGGAAGATCAATGTGGCCGTGGTCGATCGCGGCGGCAACCTGATGGCTTTCCTGCGCATGCCCGGCGCCTTCATCCACTCCATCGACCTGGCCATCGACAAGGCCTATACCTCGGCCAGTTTCGGCTTTCCCACCAAGGACTGGATGGGAGCCATCGGCCACGACGAAGGCATGAAACTGGGCTTTACCAGCCAACCCCGCCTGATCGTGTTTGGCGGCGGGCTGCCGATCCGGATGGGGGACGACTGGATCGGCGGCATCGGGGTCTCCGGTGCTTCCGAAGCCGAAGATGTGGAATGTGCCCGGGCCGGACTGGCGGCCATCGGGATCGCCTGAAGAAGACACAGCAACAGCAGCACAGATCAACATGGATGACATAGATAAGGATGGAAAGATGCTAGCCAACAAGATACTGAACTTCATCAACGGCGAATTCGTCGCTACCGACAAGTGGTTCGAAAACCGCACCCCTACCACGAACGCCGTGATCGGCCAGGTCGCCGAAGCCGGCAAGGCCGAAGTGGATGCCGCCGTGGCCGCCGCCCGCGCCGCCCTGCAAGGCCCCTGGGGTTCCATGCCGCTGCCCGGGCGGGTCGAACTGCTGGAAGCCCTGGTGGCGGAAATCAACAACCGCTTCGAGGAATTCCTGGAGGCCGAGTGTGCCGACACGGGCAAGCCCCGCAGCCTGGCCGCCCATATCGACATTCCCCGTGGCGCCGCGAACTTCAAGGTGTTCGCCGACATGGTCAAGAATGTGCCGACCGAATTCTTTGAAACCCCCACCCCTGACGGCCGCACCGCCATCAACTACGGCTATCGTCGTCCGGTGGGCGTGATCGGTGTGATCTGCCCCTGGAACCTGCCCCTGCTGCTGATGACCTGGAAAGTCGGTCCGGCCCTGGCCTGCGGCAACACCGTGGTGGTCAAGCCCTCCGAGGAAACCCCCCGCACCGCCGTCCTGCTGGGCGAAGTGATGAACAAGGTCGGGATTCCCAAGGGCGTATATAACGTGGTGCATGGCTTTGGCCCCGATTCCGCCGGCGAATTCCTGACCACCCATCCCCATGTGGATGCCATCACCTTCACCGGCGAAACCCGCACCGGCGAAATCATCAGCAAGGCCGCCGCCATCGGCTCCCGCCCGGTTTCCCTGGAAATGGGCGGCAAAAACGCGGCGATCATATTTGCCGATGCCGATTTCGACGCGGCCATCGAAGGCACCCTGCGTTCTTGCTTCGTCAATTGCGGCCAGGTCTGCCTGGGCACCGAGCGGGTGTATGTGGAACGCCCCATCTTCGAGAAGTTCGTGGCCGCCTTGAAGGCCGGTGCCGAGCAGATGAAGATCGGCGTGCCCGAAGACAAGGAAACCGGCATGGGGCCGCTGATCAGCAAGGAGCACCAGGCCAAGGTGCTGTCCTACTATCAGCTCGCGGTGGAGGAGGGGGCCACGGTGGTCACCGGCGGCGGCGTGCCCGACATGCCCGGCGAGTTGAAGGACGGTTGCTGGATCCAGCCCACCATCTGGACCGGCCTGCCGGAAACCGCGCGGGTCATCAAGGAAGAAATCTTTGGCCCCTGCTGCCACATCGCTCCCTTCGACACGGAAGAAGAAGTGCTGCAGAAGGCCAACGACAACCAGTACGGCCTCGCCACCGCGATCTGGACCCGGGACGTTTCCCGCGCGCACCGGGTCGCCCAGCGGATGGAAGTGGGGCTGGCCTGGGTCAACAGCTGGTTCCTGCGCGACCTGCGTACGCCCTTCGGCGGCTCCAAGCAGTCCGGCATCGGGCGTGAAGGCGGCGTGCATTCCCTCGAGTTCTATACCGAACTCAAGAACGTCTGCATCAAGCTCTGAGGCCCGTCATGGCCATCAGCACCCACCCCGGAACCGGCCGCACGGCGGTATGGTGAGCGCGGCATCGCCATCAAGCCGCATGGCCTGGGTTGCGGTGCTGCGGTGCCGCTGCTGCCCGGCGGTGACGGCCAGGTGATCCCCTGGCCCATCCTGCCGGCAGCCGGGATTGATCGAGCGGGCCCCCTGTTTTGCGCCTTCGGCCGGTGCGGCCACCGGGCCCAAATTGGATACATTGGATACACTGGACACAGATCGCGCTTCGTGCGGCGGTTCGGCGATTGCCTCGCCGAACCGGACGCCCGAGGCCAATGACAAGGAAATTGGCATGGCACTGGACGAGAAAACCATCATCGCCTTGGGCGACGAACTATACACGGCACTGACCCAGCGCCAGACCCTCGACCCCCTCACCAGCCGGGGTCTCGACATCAGCATCGAGGATGCTTACCACATTCAGCAGCGCATGCTTGCCCGCCGCCTGGAGAAGGGTGAGAAGGTCATTGGCAAGAAGATCGGCGTCACCAGTGCTGCGGTGATGAATCTGCTCGGGGTGCATCAGCCGGATTTTGGCTACCTGCTGGACGGCATGGTCTACAACGAGGGCCAGTCGATTTCGATGGATACGCTGATCCAGCCCAAGGCCGAAGGCGAGA
>NZ_JBASOH010000132.1:0-12362 GCF_049658005.1 Azovibrio sp.
GGGCCGGGCAGGGCTCGAGCAACCCGATGCGGCTTACGGCCCCGGCGCGGCAGGAGAGCCCCAGGGCAAAGCCGGGAGCTTCGACGAGGGCATCCCAGGTGGGGGGCAAATCAGCTGCGCACGTGGCCATTGCCGAACACCACCCATTTCTGGCAGGTCAGCCCCTCCAGGCCGACCGGACCCCGGGCGTGGATCTTGTCGGTGGAGATGCCGATCTCGGCCCCCAGGCCATATTCGAAGCCGTCGGCAAAGCGGGTGGAGGCGTTGATCATCACCGAGCTGGAATCCACCTCGCGCAAAAAGCGCATGGCCTGGGTGTGGTTTTCCGTGACGATGGCGTCCGTATGGTGGGAGGAATACTGGTTGATGTGGGCGATCGCCTCGTCGAGGCCGGCGACCACCTTCACCGAAATCACCGGGGCCAGGTATTCGGTGTAGTAATCCTCCTCCGTGGCGGGCCGGGCGTTGGCGACGATGGTCCGGGTTTCCTCGCAGCCGCGGATTTCCACGCCCTTTGCGGTGAGCATGTGGCCGATCATGGGCAGCAGCATCTTTGCCACCTCCCGGTCCACCAGCAGGGATTCGGCGGTGTTGCAGGTGCCGTAGCGCTGGGTCTTGGCGTTTTCCACGATGCGCAGGGCCTTGTTGGGGTCGGCCTCGGTTTCCAGGTACACATGGCAGTTGCCGTCCAGGTGCTGGATCATCGGCACCCGGGCTTCGGCGAGGAGGCGGGCGATCAGGCCCTTGCCGCCGCGGGGCACGATCACATCCACGTATTCGCGCAAAGTGATCAGCTCGCCCACCGCGGCCCGGTCGGTGGTGTCGACCATCTGCACCGCCTCGGCCGGCAGCCCGGCGATCTGCAGGCCCTCCTGCACCAGGGCGGCGATTGCCCGGTTGCTGTGGATGGCCTCGGAGCCGCCGCGCAAAATCGCGGCATTGCCGGACTTGAGGCAGAGGGCGGCGGCGTCGGCGGTGACGTTCGGGCGGGCTTCGTAGATGATGCCGATGACGCCAAGCGGCACCCGCATCTTGCCCACCTGGATGCCGGAGGGGCGAAAGCGGATGTCGGTCATTTCGCCGATGGGGTCGGCGAGCTGGGCGATCTGGCGCACCCCTTCGGCCATGTTGTCCACGCCCTTGGCGGTCAGGGTCAGGCGGTCCATCAGGGCAGCATCCAGGGCGGCATCCAGGCCGGCATCCAGGCCGGCATCCAGGCCGGCGGCGCGGGCGGCTTCCAGGTCCCTGGCGTTGGCGGCCAAAAGGATCTCCTTGTCGCGCCGGATGGCGGCGGCGATGGCGGTGAGCGCGGCGTCCTTCTCGGCGGTGCTGGCGCGGGCCAGGCGGCGGGAGGCGGCGCGGGCCTGCTGGCCCAGGGTCTGCATGTAATGCTTGATGTCCATGGCGGGGGCGGAAAATATCCAAAGAACTGATTATAGCCACGGGGAAGGCGTAAAACTGAACGGAACCTTTCGGGAGCAGGTAAACTCTTATCCACACTTTTATCAAGGAAATCCCGTTCCGGGGGTCGAATGACGCGAAAACTGATTTTGCCGGCAGAGGTCAAGGTGTGTGCCACCTGTTGTTACTGGGATGGTGAGCGCCATGTGGATACCGAAATGCAGGTGGTGGTGGTGTCCGAAGCGTGCCAGGGAGAATGCCTGGTGACCGAGTGCCGGGCGCACGGACTCTCGGATGTGCGCAACATGGAATCCTGTCTTTGGGACGACCTGGGGCCCGGGGAAACGGGTCGGAGCGATTGATTATTGCCTTGGATTATTTTGCCTTGGGGTCAGCAGCAGCCCCAGCCTGAGAAAGCCATCCCAGACATCCGCATTTTCGAGGCCCTTGATGCAGCGGTCGAGCCGGGCCGCCTGCGTCAGGGCCTCTTTCAATACCCGTCCGTTCAGGGTCAGCAAGGCTTTGCGCACCAATCCCTGGCGCGGCCCCCAGATGCGTAATTCCCTGAATACGCTGTCCTGAGACTGGCCCCGGGCCAGACTGCCTTTGGCCTGGGCCAGGGTGCGGATTTCCTCGGTCATGGCCCAGAGCACCAGCACCGGGGCTTCGCCTTCCTGGTGTAATCCTTCCAGGGTCCGGGCTAGCCGGGGCAGGTCGCCAGCCAGCAGGGCTTCGCGCAGGTCATCCACGTCGTAACGGGCGACGTTCAGCACCGCATTGCGGATTTGTTCGTTACTGATGTGGCCTTCCGGATAGAGCAGGGCGAGTTTCTGGATTTCCTGATGGGCGGCCAGCAGATTGCCTTCCACCCGTTCCGCCATGAAGCGCAAGCCTTGTTCGTCGGCCTGCTGGTGCTGGCGTCTGAGGCGGCCGGCGATCCAGCCCGGCAGTTCGGCCAGGGGCGGGGCATCGAGTTTGACCACGATGCCGGCCTGGGCCAGGGTGGTGAACCAGCTGGCTTTTTCTTCCTTCCAGTCGAGTTGCGGCAGGGTGAGCAGCAGGACGTTGTCGGGACTCATGCGCTGGCAGTAATCGAGGAGGGCGGCGCTGCCGTCCTTGCCCGGCTTGCCGTTGGGGAGGCGCAGGTCCACCAGTTTTTGTCCACCGAACAAGGACAGGTTGCAGGTGGCAGCAGCCAGTTGGCCCCAGTCGAAACCGGATAGCACCGTGAGCACTTCCCGCTCCGTGTAACCCTGCTGCCGGGCCGCCATCCGGATGGTGTCGGCGGCTTCCAGTACCAGCAAGGGTGCGTCGCCGCAGACCACGTACAGGGGCTTGAGCCCTTTTTCGAGTTGCCCCGGCAGTTGCTCGCCCTTGATGAGCATCAGTCGTCTTCTGTTGCGACGGGGGTCGCATGGGGTTGCATGGTGGCCAGACGGCGCATGATCTGCGTCGCCAGATCCTTTTCCATGGTCTGCCAGAGGAAGATTTCTTCCTGGTCCTTGGCCAGCACCTGGTTGTCGTCGTAGGTCACTTCACGGGCCAGGATGATTTCATTGATGGGGGTTAGCGGCCCCCCCTTGCTATCTACCAGGCGGAAACTGTAGCGCAGGCGCAATTGATATTCCCGCGCCCGCCCTTCGGCATTCACCGCGGCGATGATGCGCTCCCGGTTATCGTCGATCTGCTGAAAGATGGCTTCCGCTTTTTGGGGACTGTCCACCAACAGGGTCGGTTGGTTGGCGTTGATCTGACGCCGCAGATCGGCGCCCAGGACCGAGTTGGCGGGCAGGGAAATATAGAGGCTCTGATAGGGAAGCTGCACGGCCCCCCGCAAATTGAAACCGCAGGCGCCCAGCGTCAGCGCCAGGCAGAGGATCAGGCTCGAACGCAGCGGGCTCGAATGCAGCAGGGCTGGGCGCATGGTTTTTCCAGGAGAAGCCTTAAACGACGATATTGACCAGGCGGCCAGGCACCACGACGATCTTTCTGGCCGGCTTGCCTTCCATGAATTTCAGGGCGGCCTCGCTCGCCAGGGCGGCGGCTTCGATGGCGGCCTGGCCGGCACTGGCCGCGACCTTGAGGCTGCCGCGCAGCTTGCCGTTGACCTGGATCATCAGTTCGATCTCGTCTTGCACCAGGGCGGTTGCATCGACCGCGGGGAAGGGCGCCTGGGCGGCGTCGGCGCCCGGCTTGAGTTCGGCATAGGCGGCCTGGCCGATGTGGGGGGCGATGGGAAACAGCATCAGCACCACGGCTTCCAGGATTTCCTGGGCCAAGGCACGGCCGGCATCAGAGTCGAGCTCGGCCCGCTCATAAGCATTGAGGAGTTCCATCACGGCGGCGACGGCGGTGTTGAACTGCTGGCGGCGGCCATAGTCGTCCTTTACCTTGGCGATGGTCTGGTGCAGCTTGCGGCGCAGATCCTTCATGGCCTCGGACAGTTCGGCGCTGCGGGCAGAGGGAGCGACAGGACCGGCCTGCACCTGCTCATGCACGGCCTTCCAGACCCGGCGCAAGAAGCGGTAAGCGCCTTCGACCCCGGCATCGGACCATTCCAGGGATTGCTCGGGCGGGGCGGCGAACATCATGAACAGGCGGGCGGTGTCGGCGCCGTACTGGTCGATCAGGGCTTGCGGGTCTACCCCGTTGTTTCTGGACTTGGACATCTTCTCGGTGGGGCCGATGATCACCGGCTGGCCGTCGGCCTTGAGTGTTGCGCCGATGGGGCGGGCCTTGTCGTCGGTCTTGACTTCCACGTCGGCCGGGTTGATCCACTCCTTCTTGCCGTTTTCCGCCTCGCGGTAGAAGGTGGGGGCCACCACCATGCCCTGGGTGAGCAGGTTCTTGAACGGCTCGTCGAGAGGCTCGATGCCGGGCAGGCCCACGTCGCGGATCAGCTTGGTGAAGAAACGGGCGTACAAAAGGTGCAGGATGGCATGCTCGATGCCGCCGATGTACTGGTCGATGCCGCCCGCGCACCAGTAATTGACCCGTTCGTCGAGCATGGCCTGATCGTTGTCCGGACAGGCGTAGCGCAGGAAGTACCAGGAGGATTCCACAAACGTGTCCATGGTGTCGGTCTCCCGCCGGGCCGGCTTGCCGCACTTGGGACAGGTGCATTCATAAAATTCCGGCATCCTGGCGAGCGGCGAACCGGCGCCGGTGATTTCCACGTGCTCCGGCAGCACCACGGGCAGCTCTGCGTCGGGGACGGGCACGTCGCCGCAGCCCGGCTCGCCGTCCTGCCCCTGGCAGTGAATGATGGGAATCGGGCAGCCCCAGTAGCGCTGCCGGGAAATGCCCCAGTCGCGCAGGCGGAACTGGGTCTTCTTTTCGCCCAGGCTTTCGCCGTTTACAACTTTCGCGGCCAGGTCGGCGGCGATGGCGTCCACGGCGGCTTCATGGGCCAGGCCGTCATACTTGCCGGAATTGATGCAAGTCCCCTTGCTCTTGTCGCCATACCAGTCCTGCCAGCCGTCCAGGCTGAAAGACTCGCCGGCGACGGCGATCACCGGCTGGATCGGCAAGCCGTACTTCTGGGCAAAGGCAAAATCGCGTTCGTCATGGGCGGGAACCCCCATCACCGCCCCTTCGCCATAGCTCATCAGCACATAGTTGCCGACCCACACCGGCAGCCGTTCGCCGCTGAGCGGGTGCTCGACGAAGAGGCCGGTGGGCATGCCCTTCTTTTCCATGGTCGCAAGTTCGGCCTCGGCCACGCCGCCGTGCTTACATTCCTCGATGAAGGCGGCCAGTTCCGGATCATTGGCGGCGGCGTGGGTGGCAAGCGGGTGTTCGGCGGCCACGGCGACGAAGGTGACGCCCATCAAGGTGTCGGCCCGGGTGGTGAAGACCCACAGCTTTCCGGCCTTGCCGCCCAGCTCATAGGGAAAGGCCAGGCGCACGCCGGTACTCTTGCCGATCCAGTTCTTTTGCATCAGGCGCACCTGCTCGGGCCAACCCTCGAGCTTGTCCAGGTCAGCGAGCAGTTCCTCGGCGTAGGCGGTGATCTTCATGTAGTACATGGGAATCTCGCGCTTTTCCACCAGGGCGCCAGAGCGCCAGCCGCGCCCATCGATCACCTGTTCGTTGGCCAGCACGGTGTGATCCACCGGGTCCCAGTTCACCGTGCCCAGCTTCTTGTAGATCAGGCCTTTCTCGAACAGGCGGGTAAACAGCCACTGTTCCCAGCGGTAATACTGAGGGGAGCAGGTGGCGAATTCCCGTGTCCAGTCGATCGCAAAACCCAGGCGCTGCAGTTGGCCGCGCATGTACTCGATGTTGGCGTAGGTCCACTGGGCGGGCGGCACCTTGTTCTGGATCGCGGCATTTTCCGCTGGCATGCCAAAGGCGTCCCAGCCCATCGGCTGCAGCACGTTGAAGCCTTGCATCTTGTGGAAGCGGGCCAGCACGTCACCGATGGTGTAGTTGCGCACATGGCCCATGTGCAGCTTCCCGGAAGGGTAGGGAAACATCGACAGGCAGTAGTACTTGGGGCGGGTGGCATCTTCCACGGCGCGGGCGGCGCCGGTTTTCTGCCAGTGGGCCTGGGCGGTGCGTTCGATCTCGGCAGGGGTGTATTTTTCCAGCATGGTGGGGTGATCTGAGAGCAGGGGGTGGTGAGTGGGGTGGCAAATGCCAAAGGCGCGATTATACCCGCGAACCCCGGGACGCTTCCCCGGCCCCGGATCAAAACAAAAACGCCGATGCTCGTGATCGAGCTCGGCGCTATGGGCGGATGCTGTTGCGGGATGGGGTCAGGCGGCGCGGTTCTGCATGTCCTTGGGCAGATACAGGTTCTGCCAGGTGTGCTGCCAGAAACGGTAGGCGTTCTGGGCGGCCATCAGGGAGAGCAGGGACATGCGGCTTTGATGACGCCACATCCAGGCTACTTTGGGGGCCTGGATCAGGTTGCCGGGAGCGCCAGGGTTCGTGGCTTCTGCTTCGGCCAGGTCCAGGAAATGCTCGACCGCCAGCCCCCAGTACTCGGGGCCGTTGGTTTGGCCGGTGAGGGATTCTGCTTCGTCAGCGGCGCGATGCCAGAGTTCGAGGGCAAGTTCTTCGCTGATGCCAGCCTTCTTGGCGATCCAGGGCAGGATTTTCGGGGCTTTCATGGTGTAGTTCTCCTTTCAGGGGTTCCGGCCGATTGGGCCGTTGCAGCTTGCATGAACCGTCTCGTGAACGATTTTGTTGCACTGCAACATGCATTATATTGCAGTTTTGCTGGGGGGTTCGAGCCGTTGAGTCGTACGAGGTTCAATATTTTTTGTGCGTTGCACAAAAACAACATGGGGCCGAGGCCGCTACAATGGGCGCGGATTTCAAGTTTCGTTGATCGTTTTGCCATCAGGATTTTCCCCATGTCTGATTTACTTGCGCACCTCAATCCTCCGCAATACCAGGCCGTGACCTTGCCGCCGGTCCATGGCCTGATCCTGGCGGGCGCGGGCAGTGGCAAGACCCGGGTGCTGACCACCCGCATCGCCTGGCTGATTTCCACGCAACAGGTGGGCCCTCATGGGGTGCTGGCGGTGACGTTTACCAACAAGGCGGCCCGGGAGATGCAGACCCGGCTTGCCGCCCTGGTGCCTGTCAATCCCAGAAACCTGTGGATCGGTACCTTCCACGGCCTGTGCAACCGCATGCTGCGCGCCCACTACCGGGACGCGGGGCTGCCCCAGACCTTCCAGATTCTCGATTCCGCCGACCAGCTGGCCGCCATCAAGCGCCTGATGAAGAACCTGGGCGTGGATGACGAAAAGTATCCACCGCGGGAGCTGATGCACTTCATCAATGCGCACAAGGAACAGGGGGTCCGGGCCGGGCAGGCCGAGGCTGATGACCCCCACACCCGCAAGAAGGTGGAGATCTACGCCGAGTATGAGGCCCAGTGCCAGCGCGAAGGGGTGGTGGACTTTGCCGAACTGCTGCTGCGCTGTTACGAACTCCTGAGCCGCAACGAGCCTTTGCGCCGCCATTATCAGGAGCGCTTCCGCCACATCCTGGTCGATGAATTCCAGGACACCAACCGGCTTCAGTACGCCTGGCTGAAACTCCTGGCCGGGGGCGGCGCGGCGGTCTTCGCGGTGGGGGACGATGATCAGAGCATCTACGCCTTCCGGGGCGCGGAAGTGGGCAACATGCGCGAGTTCGAGCGGGATTTCGCCGGCCCCAACGTCATCCGCCTGGAGCAGAATTACCGCTCCCAGGGCAACATCCTCGCCGCCGCCAATGCCCTGATCCGGCACAACCGGGAGCGGCTGGGCAAGAATCTCTGGACCGATGCCGGCGAGGGAGAGCCGATCCGGGTGTTCGAGGGCTTTACCGATCTGGACGAAGCCCGCTTCGTCGTGGATGAAATCCGGGCGCTGGTGGATGAAGGCGTCCAGCGGACCCAGATTGCGCTGCTCTATCGTTCCAATGCCCAGTCGCGGGTGCTGGAACACGAGCTGTTTACCCGCGCCATTCCCTACCGGGTCTATGGCGGACTGCGCTTTTTCGAGCGCCAGGAAATCAAGCATGCCCTGGCCTATCTGCGTCTCCTGGGCAATCCGGATGACGATACCGCCTTCCTGCGGGTGGTGAATTTTCCCGCCCGCGGCATCGGGGCCCGTAGTCTGGAAAATCTGCAGGCCACCGCCCAGCAGATGAATTCCAGCCTTTATAACGCGGCAGCGTCGCTGACCGGCAAGGCCGGGGTTGCCGTGGGCGGCTTCATCCGCCTGATCGAGCAACTGCGCCAGGAAACCGAGGGGCTCAAGCTGCCGGAGAGGGTGGCGCATGTGCTGGAGAAAAGCGGCCTGGCCGAGCATTACCGGAATGAAAAGGAAGGCCAGGAACGGCTGGAGAACCTGGACGAACTCATCAGCGCCGCCGCCGCCTTCGTGGCTGACGAAGGGGCGGCGGGCGAGGCCGATGCCCTGGTGGCCTTCCTCACCCATGCCTCCCTGGAATCCGGCGAACACCAGGCCGGCGAAGGGCAGGAAGCGGTGCAGCTGATGACCGTGCATGCGGCCAAGGGGCTGGAGTTCGATGTGGTGTTCATCACCGGCCTGGAGCAGGGCCTGTTTCCCCACGACAATGCCGCCCAGGATAGGAACGGCCTGGAGGAGGAGCGCCGCCTCATGTACGTCGCCATCACCCGGGCCCGAAAGCGGCTCTACCTCTGCCACGCCCAGAGCCGCATGCTGCATGGCCAGACCCGCTACTGCCTGCCTTCCATCTTCCTGGAGGAACTGCCGCCCGAGTTGCTCAAGCGGCTCGGCAAAGCCAGGCCGGTGGAGCCAGCGTGGAGTGGCGCTGGCTGGCACAGTGAGCCCCCGCTACCCGCCTCGGCCGAGGTATTGCCCGATGGGCTCAGGGTGGGCATGAACGTGCGCCACCCCAAGTTCGGTTTTGGCGTCATCGTGGCAGCAGAGGGCGGCACCCGGGTGAAAATCAACTTTGGTAGTGCCGGGATGAAGCTGCTGGATCTGGAGTACGCCAAGCTGGTGCCAGCCTGAATCGGGGGCTCGCCAAGGGCGGTCAGCGCGGTTTTGGGGTGGGGCCCAGGGACGCGATCTGGCGGCTGAAGGCGGTGGTGTTCTTGATGCTCTTGCTTTCCAGGGCATCGAACTTGTCCGCCATGGCGCTGGCCAGCTTGTCGAGCCGGTCATCTGCACTCGGGTGGGTGGAGAACAGCAGGTCGAACCCGGCCTGGCCTGCATTCGCGGCATACATCTGCAACACCCGGGGCAGACCGAAGGGGTCGTAGCCGGCCCGGGCGGCCAACACCACGCCCATGCGATCGGCCTGATATTCGTCCTCCTTGTCCAGGCCGGCACTGTAGATACCCCGGGTCAGGTTCACCAGGGCGCCGAGCTCTTCCTTGCCCTGGCTCTGGGCGACCGTGTTGGCCAGATTCCCCAATGCGGCCACGCGATCTTTCTTGATCATGGTCTGGACATAGTGCCCCATGAGAACATGGCTGATTTCATGGGCAATGATGCCGGCCAGCTCAGACTCGTCCTGCAGGCGCTGCAGCTGCCCCCTGGTGACGAAGACATAACCGGCCGGGGCCGCAAAAGCATTGACATTGCTGGTATCGAGCACGCCAAAATGCCACTGGATGTCGCTACGCCCGGTTTGCAGGGCGATCCACTGCCCTACCTGGTTTACATAGCGTTGCACCCCGGGACTCTTGACGAGGGGGCGGCGCCCAGCAGCAAGGCGGCGGATTCTTCTCCCATCCGCCGTTCTTCCTGGGGGCCGACGGTGTGATTGAAGCTGCGAGCCAGATTGCCCCCCTGCTGCAGGGCTGAATTGACATCCAGATTCTTGCAGCCGGAAAGGCCAAAGGTGGCGATCAGGGCCAGGGAAGCGGCGAGGGGGCGGAACGTGCGGGATTGTTTCATGGTCGGCGCCTCAGTTCCGTTGTCCATCAGTGCTGTCCAGGTAGCTGATTTCCTGGGCCTTCAGCCGGTTGTTCCTGGCAAAGCGTTCGGCTTCTCCGGTCGAAACCTTGTACTGGTCCATGCGTTTCACTTCCTGGAAGTTGGGGGCGGCATGTGCCAGATCATCCTTGCTGATGCCCTTGGCCCCGGTGGTGACGGTGTTGCCCGTGCTGCCGGTGCGGACCACATTGCCCAGGGTGCCCAGGCTCTTGCCGATCCCGACAACCGTGTCATCCTGGCGATTCGGGCGAACGTAAAGCAGCCGTACCCAGCCGGTCTGGCCGCTGCTGGTGCGAATCCGGGTCCAGCCCCCGTCGTTGCTGATGATGGTGACCTGGCTCTGCTCTTGCAGGCGGGTGACGGTGGCGGCATCGGTAAAAGGCTTGGCCTTCAGGTCCGAGGCGCGGGTGAGGGTCGCGTTTTCTGCCCAGGCGGCAGTGCTGAGGCCGGCGGCCAGCAGCAGGAGAGTGAGGCGGGGTGACTTCATGAAGAGCTCCTTGGTTCAAATAAGCGGACTGGGCGTTCCCGCCCCTTGACCTTGGCTTCGCCGTGGTCGATGAAAACAAACTCGTTCGGGGATCGGGTCAGGCAGGCGTCCCGGGTGGCTTCAGAAACCAGCACCCGGGCCACGCCCTTGGTCAATCCCTCTATGCGACTTGCAAGATTAACCGTATCCCCGATGGCCGTGTAGTCCAGGCGCTGGGCAGCACCGAGAAAACCTACCACCGCCGGGCCCGTATGGATGCCGATGCCGATATCGAAATGCAGGCCCGGTTCCCCCTGTTCCAGCTTGAAGGCTTCCAGCTGCTTTTCCATTTTCAGGGCGGCGCGAACGGCTTGCAGCGCATGCAGATCGGATGTCATGGGCGCTCCCCAGAACGCCATGATGGCGTCCCCGATGAATTTATCCAGGGTGCCGCTTTCTTCGAAGATGGCCTGCACCTGGGTGTCGAAATAGCGGTTCAGAAGTCGCACGATTTCTTCCGGGGGGCGGGTTTCCGAAAGGGTGGTGAAGCCCCGGATGTCGGAGAACAGCACGGTGATTTCCCGGCTGCTGCCTTCCTGGGCCGTGGCCAGCACGTTGCCTTCCGTAACGGCCTGGACGACGCGGGGATCAAGAAAGCGGCCAAACATCTGCACCGTGTGTTCCTTCTGCAGCCGTTCCCGGAGATAAGCCCCCAAGGCACAAATGGCGAAAAAGAGCCAGGCGGTCAGCAAGGTGGAGAAGGGCTGCCAGAGCAGGTTGTGGCCTAACAGTTTCCAGGCGAACAACAGGGCAAGAGCGGTCGCGAGCAGCAGCCAGCTCCCTTGGCGCAAGGGGCTGATTTGTCGGTGGGTGGCCCAGGCCAGGGCCAGAATCAGGCCACCTCCCAAGGCCAGACTGGCCAGGGGAGAAACGGGCCGGAGGTAATCCTGGCGCAGGAGGTTGGCCAGGGCGGTCGCCAGGATGCCGGGTCCTGGCGTGGTGGCCGAGAGAGGCGTGGGGCGCAAATCGTGGAGGCCGGGGGCTGCTGCACCGATAATCACGATCTTGTCCTGCAGATCGGGAATTCCCCGAGGGCTCTGCTTCAGACTTTCAAGAAAAAGCCAGCCATAAGAGATGTGTTCAAAGGGGCTGCCATAAAAGTGCAAGTGCAAATCAGGCCCCGGCGGGAGATCGAAGCCCAAGTCGACAGCAACCCGGGCGGGCAGACTGGGAAGGGTCCAGCCTTGATGCGGGTAGCGCAGCCAGTAACGGCGACCCACCCCATCATCGTCCTGGAGAAAATTGATCAGGCCGGTGCGCCAGACGTCCGGCGAGAGGGCCTTGGGCGCCAGCAGGGGGAGTCCCGCATCGGGGTTGGCGGTCGCCGAGGCGCGAGCTCCGATCAGTGCGGGGAGGTCAGCAAGCCTCGATGGCTCGCCTTCGGTCACCACAAGTGGCAGATAAGCCGGGTAATGGCGCAAGGCCGCCTCGAACATCCGGTCACTTTCCAGCCGGAAGCGGTCTGGCTCGCTAAAGATCAGATCGAAGATGATGGCCTGCGGTTTTTGCTGCGCCAGGGTATTGAGTAATTCCCCATGGATGGCGCGGGGCCAGGGCCAATTTCCGGCCAGATCGAGCATTTCCGGATTGTCCAGGCTGTTCTGGTCAATGTCGATGAGAACGATATCGCCCGGTGGCGTACGCCCTTGGGCCTCTTGACGCAGGAGGATGTCCCCGAGCCGGGAGTCAAGTCCCTGCCATGGGGCCCTGAAATGCAGGTAACCCAGCCAGGCCAGGGCGAAAGCCAGCAAGAGCCGGAGAAGGTTGCGCCCATCAAGTTTGAGCATGGGGGAACTCGGAAGCAAAGGAGCAAACGATTATGCCACTGGGGATGCTGACGCCAATACGCATTCGCGGCAAGCATGGATTTTCAAAAAAACCCTCCGCACCGGGTTGACAAGGGATTTGGGTGCTGTAGAATGCGGCCTTCGCTGATGTTGAGGCGGAACAGAAGTTCAGTTTAATCAAAGGGTTAAGCTTTATTTCGGGGCATTGACAGG